>JABSSK010000670.1 GCA_013214265.1 Saprospiraceae bacterium
GGAATGCTGAGCAGTGATTTAAAAGCATTGATGCGGCCATATACTACATATTCCTTTCCTACTTCTAGTTTCTTTTCGACCCACTGTATGCCTGTGAACCAAACTAAGTCAATAGCACCTGACTCATCCCGAATTCTACCCGTTAGTCTTTTTTTTCTTCCTGCCCCTACCAATGTTAAACGGCGCAATATACCTTTGACTTGTACGGCTCCGATGTCAGCATGCAAGTCAGCTATTCGGTGGAATTGGGTTTTATCAATATATCGATAAGGATACTGATGGAGGAGATCTTCAAAGATGAAAATACCCAATTCCTTTTGGAGTAGTTCGGCTCGTTTAGGCCCAACTCCTTTCAAATATTCTATCGGATTTTTTAAAGGATGTTGCATGTTGTATTTGGATACGGTAGGGAATATACTATTTTCTTTTTTTTATAAAATAAAGACTTCAAGGAACGTTCTTTATGCCAAATGGTTTGATAAACGGACATAAGAAACAATAAGTCAGCGGAGTCCTTACCCATTGACTTTTGGTCATAGGCAAGTTACCTTTGCTCAGCTTTTAAATAAACACATTATGCCATCGGTAAGACAAAAGCAGGTAGAAGAGTTGATCAAGCGAAATTTCGGATTAGTCCTGCAAAATGAAGGAACGTATGTTTTTGGTGCTAAACCATTAGTAACGGTCACACAGGTTAAGATTAGTCCAGATTTTGGTCAGGCCAAAATTTACCTTAGTATTTATAATACAGAACATAAGCAGGAAGTTATTCTGGAAATGGAAGACAACAAAGTACGGCTCAAGCAAAGCTTAGCCATGCGTTTGCGGAAGCATATGCGACGTGTTCCTGATATTGATTTTTATCTTGATGACACCTTGGATGAAATGCTTCGCCTCAATCAATTATTTGATAGGCTCCATGAGAATAATCAGATGGGTGAAGAGGAGGAATAGTCTACAGGCGATACAACCCTCTGATGCTTATTGCACGTGCTATTAAAGTTCCTGCGCTGTCATTACTTTGCAAATTATTGATCTGACGCGACCAGCGCACATCAAGGCCAAATTTGTCGGTAAAATTAAAGGTGACACCAATAAGGGCTTGAAACAGGTTGTCTTGGTACTCTTGGGAAGCGCTAACATCGTCCCCTAGGATGTCTTCAACGGTATAGTCAATTAGCCTTCCGTAACCCATTCCGGCACCCAATTGAAATTTCCAGTCGGTGAAGTGTATCATGAAAGGGGCTTCAACAAAGTTGAGCTGGATACGGTCAAATACAGCTGAAGGGCTATCATTAAGGCTCAGTCTGGCGCCCTGTTGGCTATAGAGGAGACCCACGCTCCACGACCAACGTTCATTGAGGTATGTATAAACTTTGATACCTGCTTGTGCTCCTACTTTGTTGAAACCACTTAGCTGATCACCATCAATTTGAGCTAGTGTTCCACCACCAACCAGGCGCCCAGAAAATCGTTGTTGTGCCGATATGGGTTCAATAAATAGCAAAGTAAGGACAAAGAAAAGATAACCGATTTTATGCATAATTGC
>JABSSK010000671.1 GCA_013214265.1 Saprospiraceae bacterium
TTGATATCACGAGAAAACTTCTTTTAATGTTCTTCAGACAGCCGCAACGTTAATGGCCCCATCGTTAAGTGAATCAAACCACAATCAGCGCAGTACTGAATGTCGCAGGTTGATGACATATATAAGGTATCTAATTGGCATTTTTCTGTGCTCATCTTTTGTCCTTGTAAATAGATTAAATATTGTCGCAGGACAAATTGTTGGCATCAAAAAATAAGCCCAACATTTTTTTTGTCCCTACAGAGCTATATTGCTGTTGCCACATTTGAGCTTTGTCCAACCACTTTTTCCGTTCATCAACGGCTTGAATCTGCTTGTGAAGTAATTGATAGTTTCGTGAAATCATTAAGGCTAAACAGGGATCTTGTTTTTGCTGATACAACAACTCAAGCTGTTGATTGGCACAGAGTAAGACTTCTCTATTCCAGCTTGTTTTTTGGGCGGAGACATTCATAACAATTGAATTTTACCCGCAGCAACCGAACGTAACACCGACCACACGCCTTGTTTAGAGGAGCTATCAAGACAGTTAAAATCAGAGGCGTGAAGTTTTCCGGTTCGAATCAATGATTCGAGGGTATTAGGATCAAAAGCTAGATGAATAACATCCATTTCTTTAGTAGATACATTGCACTGTTTCATAATCATCCCCCTTTAGTTTGGGAATGATTATAAGCACACTTTTTAGTTAATGCAAATCATTATCATTTAGATTTAAAGGTGATGTGAGCCTGTTGCATAATATCCATAGCCAACATAGTGGTTTTAATAATATCCGGATCCGTACTTACCATAAAACCTGAATTGTGATTCCATTCCCGTGTATGTGTAACCTTCGTCAGCATTTATTCTTTTATGTGGCCACAAATGAATATCGGTCACAGTAATTACCGGTAAAAATATTATCTTTCGTTTTTTAACCCTAGTTGTTTCTGGATCTAGCGTTCCTGAAAACGTAACTAAAAGTCCTTCCAGATAAACGCCTGGATCTAAGAGCTGATCACTTTTGGCAATAAATTTTCCTCGAGTAGGTAAGTTTAGTAGTGGAAGTCCATAGCGATTTACGGGATAGTTTTGTATTTCGATCAGTGACTGATTATCACGTTTCATGACCTTGATGATTTTTCCTCCCCAACGAACCTGTTTGCCAATAAAGGTATCCACTTCTTCAGCCAAAACATGTCGATACTTAAGATCAGAGCTTGGTGCTGTTTTAATATTGGCAGGAAGATTATTACTGCACGCAGTTAATAAAAGGGAGAATAGAAACGCTAATCTTATCGCTATCATGTCCATATCGCTCTTTTTAGTTCAGCTTTTAATAAAGGCTTATTAATATAATAAGACTCCAAAACCACCCTAAAATTACAGCTTAATATTAAGATCTCTTAAGGCTTGGGGGAAAAGTTTGAATGAAGGTCAATAGTAGTAAGGGTAATATCGGCCTCTACCATAAGCGCCATAATGATCTTGGTAACGACCATAAGGGTAATATCCATAGCCGTAATAACGCCCACCATGTTGATGGCCTACATAATAGTGGCTAT
>JABSSK010000672.1 GCA_013214265.1 Saprospiraceae bacterium
AGGTTGTACTCATCTCAAAGGCAAGCGTTGTCCTAAAACCTAAATCCACCTTGATGCCACCACCTACCGGTAACGCAAACCTGAAACCTTCGGCACTGCTTGCTTTATCTTTAGCTATAGCTTCTGGTAACAACCCTTCACCACCCAACTCGTAGTTCGTTTCGGGTGAAGAATAAATCGTTCCAGCTCCAACAAACAAAAAAGGCGTAATACGTGGTCGAAAACGATGCACACCCTCACGAAAACGCCTGCGCCCCCAAGGGTCCCACTCCATAAGTAATGAACCCTGAGTAATCGTATTAGAAAACGAGTAATTCCTGGAAAAAATATCGGCATCTTCATGAAAAGCATCACTACCACGCCACAAACCCCTCTTTAGATCAAGCCGTACGGACCATACCGGATCCATCTGCTTACGTAAAAAAAGACCATACGCAAGACCCAATGCCTCCAATGTTGGATAACTATTTGGGTTCATATCGCCTTGATAAGACGTTGTTCCCAGGTGGAATCCACCTTCCCAGTAAGACTGGCTATAGCATGCTACCGATATGAGCACACACCATAAAACCAGTGCGTAGTTTCTCATGTACATCAATTTATGTGCATAGGATTAAGGTGTAATTGGTATTCGGTCACCATCACCGGTTTAACGGGTATTTAGCCCGCGTATTGTAGCATGACAGGCCTAGATTGTAGATTTACTTAACGCAATAAACATATACAAAAAAAATACCTTTTTTACTATGTAACCCAATAAAAAATGGTGAACCGCAGGTTAAAGGGCTCACCACCAAGTATCAGTAAGTTAACAAGGAAGGCTTCACTAGAAAGCCAAATCATAGAAAAATGCTACAATATCTTTGGTTTTATTATCTGTGTTTTATTTATATCTGAAAAATAAGAAAAAGCCTGATTTGATGTTCATAAAGTTTTCCACAATCACCTAATAATACATATAAACTACTCATTTTCAATTATTTGATAATGTGGAAATAGTTTTCCACATTTGTTAATAACAACATATTTACTAATCTTCTTTGGCCTTTACCTCTGGCTTTCTCTTTCGTTAAAAATAGGATATGCCAATATGACCCTTAATCCACTGACCAAGACCAATGCAGTAAAAAGAGTTTTACACTCAGCATAATACGTGTAACCCGCCAATACAATGGATTAAGACTAAAAGAGACGTTTGCGCTGGAAATACCAGCCCAGCAGAAAACTAAGCAAAATAGAACCGCCTAGAATATAATAAACGGCATATGGATTTTGCATGAAAGGAAGATCAACGTTCATGCCATAAAAACTGGCAATCAAAGTAGGAACTGCCAAAAATATAGTCACCAAGGTCAACCGATGAATGGTAACATTCATATTATTCGAAATAATGGACGCATACGTGTCCATGGTCCCACTCAGAATGTTATTATACACATTAGCCATTTCAAGCGCCTGACCGTTATCAATAATGATGTCTTCGAAAAGATCAGTTCTATCCTCATCATTGCGAATACCCAGAAAATCGACACGCTTCATCTT
>JABSSK010000673.1 GCA_013214265.1 Saprospiraceae bacterium
ATAAAATGCACGTTGTGTAAATGAGTGTTTTTTGCTTCTTTAAAAAGATGGAAGGTGGGGTCTTGGGGCGACGAGTATTTAGAATCAATTCCCTCCTCTCAAAATATGTTCCTACTCTTGCTTGATTTTATTTTTAACTAGTATTAATTTGATTTCGAATTAATATATGATCCAGGTAAAAAAAACAATGACTATCCCCAATATATACAAAGGGCTCACTTTGCTCTTTTGTTTCTGCATAAGTATAAATGCAGCCCAAAGGCCTAATGTTGTGTTCATCTTAACAGATGACCAACGCGGTGACGCAGTCGGCTATCACCCAAACTCACTACTGGGCATAAAAACTCCAAGTATTGACAAGATCGCCGCCGAAGGTGCCCGCTTTGATAATATGTACGTAACCACTTCCCTGTGCTCACCAAGTCGAGCTGCTTTTTTATCCGGTACCTACACACATACTCACAAGGTTTACGATAACTTCACCGACTACCCTCACAGCTTAAAAAGCTTCCCACTGCTTCTGCAAAAAGAAGGCTAAAAAACAGCCTGGATCGGTAAGTGGCACATGGGTGAAAACGATGACACTAAGAGGCCAGGCTTTGATTACTGGATCACTCACAAAGGTCAGGGAAAGTATTGGGATACAACTTTCAATGTTAATGGCGTACGCAAAGAAATTCCTGGTTATTATGCCCACAATGTCACAGACATGGCGATCAATTACCTCAATAATACAGACAAATCAAAGCCATTCGCTCTGGTCCTCGGTCACAAGGCGCCACACGGTCCTTTTATACCCGAGCCTAAATACAAAAAAATATACGACAAAAGAAGCTATTGCCAAAGCTCAAAAAAAATATACAGAAGTTGGAGATTTTAAAGATGGTTTAGCTGCTGTTAGTAAAAAAACTCGTTGGGGGTTTATTGACCGCACAACTACTCTAAAAATTCCTATAATTTATGATGAAGTAACCACTTTTTCAGAAAATTTGGCTTGTGTACGGAAAGGAAAAAGATGGGGCGTAATTAATAAAGAAGGAAAACAGGTAGTACTTTATATTTATGATAAGATATTTCCCTACGATAGAGGACTTGCAATTGTTATTCTTAATGGAAAATGGGGAATGATTAATAAGAAAGGAGTAGAGGTTGTTCCATTAGAATATGATGAAATTTTTCCATTTCGAAGCGGTCTGGCAATTGTTATAAAAAACACCAAATTCGGTGCTATCAATGACCGTGGCGAAGTTGTTGTTCCTTTAGAGTATAATGAAATTGGTTCATTTTATGAAGGAATCTGTACTGTTTTACTTGGTCAGAAATACGGCTATATGGATACCGAAGGGCTGATGGTGATCCCTACTATTTATGATGAAGCCTTGCATTTTGAAAATGGACAAGCGAGAGTTAAAAAAGGTGATAAATGGGGAATTATTAATCGAAAAGGTGATAAAACTATTTCATTTAAGTATGACGAGATTGGACAATTTAATGATGGAATTGCTTACGCTCGCAAAGATGACAAATATGGTTAT
>JABSSK010000674.1 GCA_013214265.1 Saprospiraceae bacterium
GGGAGGTTATTGGTATGTAATTGCACCGATAGCGGCCGCACAACCACTTCGGTTCGGTTTATTGGTGAGCATTGGATTAGCTTTTGGTATTGGGGTATGGTGGGGGCGCGTGGCTAAGCGGAAGGCCAGAAGAAAAGCGATTGCGGTTCCTTTTTCTGTAAGTTACCGTCGTATTCTTAAGGAAAGGGTAGCATTTTACACTGATTTGCCGGCTGCGGATCGAATGAAGTTCGAAAAAAAAGTGCAATGGTTTTTGGCCGATACACAAATTACGGGGATTGGCACTATGGTCGATGAGGTAAGTAAAGTACTGGTGGCAGCGAGTGCTGTAATCCCTATTTTATATTTTGATAACTGGCACTATGATAATGTGGACGAGGTGCTCCTTTATCCGGGTGCTTTTGATGGCCATTCTTTTGCCCAAGAAGGGCCAGGTAGGTATACCCTCGGAATGGTTGGTACGGGAGCTATGGGACGCAAGGTAATCCTTTCTAAGCCAGCATTGATTAATGGTTTTTTGCGTAAGCATGACGGGCAAAATACTGGAATTCATGAATTTGTTCATCTCTTAGACGGGGCAGATGGTGACTTTGATGGTATACCAGTACTAATTGACAATAAGTGTATTGCGCCGTGGATGGGCATGATGTATCAGGAGATTAAAAATATTACTAATGGAAAATCCATCCTGAGGGCTTACGGAGCTACCAATAAAGCGGAGTTTTTTGCCGTAGCGAGCGAAGTATTCTTTGAATCGCCTGAGCGTATGCACACAACACATCCTGAGTTGTATACATTGCTTGCCCAGCTTTTTCAAAAACCCACTACGTAATAGCAGTATGGATTTCTAATTTATACTCTACGGCTTAATATTGGACCTTATTGGTTTTTTTTCAAATTAAAAAACAACCAATAGGGTATTGGTCTGTTCAGATCTTTTTGTGAGTCATAAACGCCTAAACGTAATTGGTAACCAGTTATTTATAAGGCTTTCGGACTGATCGGGCCTAGTTTATATATTGGGGATATTGGATAAAAGACGGTGTGCCTCCTGATCCTGCTGGAATATGGACTAAAATTGATATTTTCACGGCGTTAAATCGTTAAATAGTATGGGTATAATAAACAAACCTTTTTTGCTGGGATTTATGTCAGCAATCGCTCTCAACTCTTGTCAGGTTGGTTCCAAGCCTGAAATAGCAGATCTCATTTTACAGAATGCTAACATTTTCACAGTCAATGATAATCAGCCTACAGCTCAGGCTATTGCCATCAAGGGTGATCGCATTTTGGCAGTGGGGTCCGATACAGAAATAGCTGCTTTTGCTGGAGGTGAGACTGAAATTGAAGACCTAAATGGGCAATTTGTTATGCCAGGATTTATTGAAGGGCATGGCCACTTCCAAGGTGTAGGTAGAATGGCAATGAACCTGAATTTCTTGCGGGCAGAGAGCTGGGATGATATTGTGGCAGAGGTTGCCAAAGCAGCAGCACCCGCAGCACCTGGAGAATGGATTATTGGACGGGGT
>JABSSK010000675.1 GCA_013214265.1 Saprospiraceae bacterium
CAAGGGTATAATGAAACAAATAAGGTTTTCAGATGTTATTCTGATAATAAAATTACCGTAGGTAAAAATAAACTTTTACCACAAGGTACTTATTTTTTCTCTCTTAGTTATAAATATTCAGAAGACTCGGAGATGATAAATAAAACAGGTTTTTTATATTTACGGCAAGTCTATCCGTAGTGATAAGCCTAGTTTTAGCGAGTGTTAGCAGATCGTGGGCCGATACAACGTACCCTATTTTTAATGAGGAAAAAATCACTGAGGCAAGTAGCGAATCAAAATCAGGCCTTCCATCGTTGGATGCTTTAGATAGCAATACAAAGTCCAAATTACTGGAAATGAAGGAATTGGCTTTCCAGCAATTAGAAAGCGGCCATGACTATGACGGAAAGATCACCGGTTTTTTTAATGAATGGCTCAAAGCAGTCGATGGTCAGTCTGGAGCCGTTGACGAATTGGTGGCTTATATCGAAGAAGAAATGCTACGAAAAATTATCGAGAAACGATTTTATTTTACGGCCATCTCAGTAAGAAGAAATTTAATGTCTGGCTATTTTGATGAAGGTAAAAATAAGAAAGCCGTCGAACAAGAGCGAATTGCCAATGTTGATTTGAACTCCTACAGTTCTAAAATGGAACCAAAGTCTGTCTACCATAGCTATATGAGTTTTTGGCGCGTATTTAGGGGCTACACTGAAGTCTGGAAATCGAAACTGCAAGAATCGGGAGTTAGCCGCCAAGAATACTATTTACTTCAAGCTAAAAATTTTGATTTAGAACAAGGGAATGTACAGAGAGCATTCAATAGTCTATTCATATTGCACGGCCTGCTAATAGCGAACGGGCGCGTGGAAGATGTTATGGCTCACTACCCCGAATTAGCTCATTTAGCCGGAACGCGCGGCACAAGTAAAAGTAAAGAACAAACAGCTTCTGATAAAAAATTCTTAGACACCCATATGAAACAAAAAGCTCCAGGAACAAAACTATGATGTCATGTTTTTTTAGCTTACAAAGAAAAACAGTGATCCTCGATGTGGATATAAATTTGATTAGCAATTGGGAAAGCAAATGGCCCAACTAATCAAAATAAGATCAGGAATTATCCCCTTGGCACTCCTGCTAACAGGTGCGTGTAACGAGAGTGCATCATTTGAGTCTCGAAAACATGCTTTCTCTGTTAATGGAATCACTTGCACATCAAAATCTCATGCTGACCTTCAAGCCGAATCAGTAAAAGCCCTGAAAAACGAGGACTATAAACTAGCCGAAAGGATACAAGGCTGTTTATCCTCTTTGAACACTGCGGATGCTGAAACTAAATACACGTTAGCAGGACTAAAACTAAGGAACGGTAAAAGCAAAGATGCCTTAGAACTTTTTTATGAAATCGAACGCAAGGCAGATTTAGAAACTCAAAAAATATTAGGCGCCCTGGCTTCAGCTCAGATTGGACAGTTAACAAATGACAGCAGAAGAATAAATAGTGCTGTGGCTACTTTCTTGCTTGAGCCA
>JABSSK010000676.1 GCA_013214265.1 Saprospiraceae bacterium
TAGAAAATTTATCCGTGTTTATGTTTACCAAGATATTAGCCATAATTTTACTAATCCCAAAAATAACATTGGCACAATAAATTCCATCTCGCGAAGTGCCCCATAATGAGATAGAAACTTCACACATCATGTCAGCTGCTTTTAAGTAAGCTGGCATTTCTTTCGTAAAACATTTTTCTTCCGCAAAGCGAACTAAAAAGTCTTTGGATAAAATCACAGAACAAAAATCAACTTGCTAAATTCAATGTCAAAAGGACAGTAGCTGTCACTTTGCTGTCTAAAAATTCCGATTTAAAAATGCTAAAATTAGGCCTCCAATTTACAACTATAGCTGACATCAGGATAAATTACCTATGACGCTAACGCCCCCATAGTGCCTTAGGATGTGAAAATTTAGTTTGATGGATTTTGAATGTATGATATACATTTTCTTATGATTTTAACGCTAAAAAATTCTAATCTCTGACGATAAAAGAGATAATTTATAAGTTTATGGGCACTTTCTCTTATTATCGTGACAGTTTCA
Source organism: Saprospiraceae bacterium (assembly GCA_013214265.1). Lineage (GTDB taxonomy): Bacteria > Bacteroidota > Bacteroidia > Chitinophagales > Saprospiraceae > DT-110. The sequence continues at coordinate 527 of JABSSK010000676.1, forward strand.
GCGATTTATGTGAGTGTTGATTTAATACTTTGAAATAATAAAATAAAACTGTTAGTTTGCTGTCGTGAATTTATAACGTGATAAATTCTTGAAGATAACCATATATTTTCTAAATTTAATAACCTGTTAGCTCTCAAGGAAGTACTTTTAATGTTCTCAGAATTTTTACTAGAAATATTAACCTCTGCCACTGTTAGTTCTATTTTGTCTGGTCTTTTGATTTGGATGACTAAATCTTGGATTGCTGAGCGACTCAAAAATTCGATTAAGAGTGAATATGATCAAAAGTTAGAAACACATAAAGCTCAGCTGAAAGGGATAATGGATATAGAAATTGAAAAACTCAAATCTAATTTAAGTATTGCTGCGGCTGAAAGACAGATAAAATTTTCTAAATTGCATGAAGATAGAGCTCAGGTAATAGCCGAAACATATTCGTTATTGAAAAACGTATTTATAACTTTTAATGATTATGTAAAATTTTTTGTGCCCCCAGGAGATAAGCCCAGAGAGGAAAGAAAGATTATTGCAGTTCAATCGCATAATAAACTTCGTGATTATTATCCTAGAAAAATTATATATATTCCTCATACTACAGCAGAGAAAATTGAAACAATAGATAAAGAACTCGTGAGTACTTTTAATAAGTTTACTGATCAAGTTGATCAAACAAAAGGAGTCGGTAATTGGCGGGAATGGAATGAAGTAACTGAAAAAATGAGTGGTGAAATTACGCAAGCTTTAAATGAATTAGAAGTTGAATTCCGCGCATTGCTGGGCGATGAGAACTAACAATAACTTCTAACGGCAGGGGGCTACTTTTTTCTCTTTGAGGTAAAACAAGAAATCGTCCCATTCAAAAGTAAAAAACTTTCATTACAATAACTAACCCAACAAATAATATTGGCACAATTAATTCTGTCTCGTTTTGTGCCCCAAACTGAGATAGAACATCTGCGTCTTAAAGCATTTTCGACCGTTGTA
>JABSSK010000068.1 GCA_013214265.1 Saprospiraceae bacterium
GAGATATGGCTGGAGCTATGAATTGAACCAGTAGCGATGTCTGAAAATGATGTATCATATTGTATATTCTAGTCACAGCTTGGTCACCTGAGCAACAGCTTCAGCACAAAGTTGCTGAATATCAATTGCTGTTGTATCGGGCTTTAGAAGGGTATGGTCAATGTAAGGGGCAAGGTTCATACAAGTTATTCATCTGAGGCAATCACGGTTTAAACAATGCATTTACGCACTGGAAAACCAGAAACATTTATTTATTCTAATAACACTAGTATACTGTACTAATAGAGTTCCTTTTTGAGCAAAGATAGTTCTTGAATAAAAAGGAATAAACTATTTGTCTACGTATGCTTAACTGTTTTGATCATATTACGAATATGGGTACGTAATGATTCGTTAAGATACAAACAAAAAAAGACGAGGGTGAAATCGTTGGTCCTCGTCCTTTACATTCCTTTGTTTCAGAAGTTTTACTTTCCTCTACCGTGGCAATGTTTATATTTCTTCCCGCTACCGCATGGACAAGGGTTGTTCCGCCCTACTTTCTTTTCATCACGAACAAATGTTTCAGGCTTTCTTCTTCCTCCTCCTCCCGCTTGGGCCGCAGCCCTTCGGCGTGCCATCTCTTCAGCTTGTTGAGAGCGGTTAGTTTGGGTTCGACTCATATCCGTCATTTGTTCGCGAGCCTGTTCGAGGGTTGTTCCATCAGAAAATATGAGGGTACCCTTTGATAAATAAGAAGATATATCCTCATTAATTCGATAAATGAAACCTTCAAACAAATTGTAAGCTTCCATTTTATAGACTACGAGGGGATCTTTCTGCTCAAAAGAGGCTGACTGAGAAGAGTCTTTAAGTTCATCCATATCCCGCAGATGCTCTTTCCATTTGTCATCGATTATGGTTAGAGTAACTGCTTTTTCTACATCACGGATAATGCTTTTTCCATTTGACTCCACAGCGTCCTTCAATTCTGCGGTAATCATGTAAGGGTTGGAGCGTCCGTCAGTAAATGGAATAATGATGCGCTTATATTGATTGCCTTGTCGTTCGTATACGTCTTTTATTCGTGGGAATAGTACTTCAGTAATTTGCTCGGCTTTCCTTTGATAGTAAACTAAGAATTGGTCTTTAGTTTGTTCGATTATATCTTCCAGATTAGCTTCTTGAAAGGTAGCAGCATCCATATCATTAGTTGGATCAACACCTAACAAACTAATAGAATCCCTACGGAAGGTCTCAAAGTCACCAGATTCCCTATGGGTCAGTACGAGGTTCTCAATAGTTGTTTGGAAAAGGTTATTTAAATCAACCGATAAACGATCACCATAGAGGGCGTTATCCCGCTTTTTATAGATTGCTTCCCGCTGGATGTTCATGACATCATCATACTCTAGCAGCCGCTTCCGTATACCAAAGTTGTTTTCTTCAACTTTTGTTTGTGCTTTTTCAATTGATTTGGAAACCATAGAATGCTGGATCACTTCGCCCTCCTTATGTCCCATACGGTCCATGAGTTTGGCGATCCGTTCTGATTGAAACAAACGCATCAGGTTATCCTCAAGAGAAACATAAAATTGTGAGCTGCCCGGATCTCCTTGTCGGCCGGAACGACCACGTAATTGTCGATCGACGCGTCGCGAGTCGTGCCGCTCTGTACCGATGATTGCTAGACCACCAGCATCTTTTACCTCTTTACTCAATTTAATGTCGGTACCTCGTCCTGCCATGTTAGTAGCAATAGTAACGTTACCAGGTTTACCTGCTTCGGCTACAATTTCTGCTTCACGTTGGTGTTGCTTAGCATTAAGTACATTATGATTGATGCCTCGCAGTTTGAGCATTCGGCTTAATTTCTCTGAAACATCCACGGAAGTAGTACCCACTAGAACGGGTCTTTTCGCCTTACTCAGATTAACAATTTCATCAATAACAGCATTGTATTTTTCGCGTGCTGTTTTAAAAACGAGATCCTCATGGTCATCCCGTATGATAGGCCTGTTGGTAGGGATTACCACTACGTCGAGTTTGTAAATATCCCAAAGCTCGCCCGCTTCCGTCTCTGCTGTACCTGTCATACCGGACAGCTTGTGGTACATTCTGAAGTAGTTCTGTAAGGTTACAGTAGCGTAGGTTTGAGTAATATCACCAACTTTTACATTTTCTTTGGCCTCAAGTGCCTGATGTAAACCATCAGAGTACCTACGCCCCTCCATAAAACGGCCGGTTTGTTCATCTACTATTTTCACTTGATTATCAAGAACAACGTATTCTTCATCACGTTCGAAAAGAGTGTAGGCTTTGAGCAGTTGGCTCATAGAGTGCAAACGACGGGCTTTGATTGCGTAATCTTGCGATAGTTTAGTTTTTTCATCTGTCCGATCTTCCTCGCTAAGGTTTTCGTCCTGATCAATTTCAACCAAACGGGTCGTTACATCAGGCATAATGAAAAACGACTCATCTTCTACGAACTTGGCCAAATACTCCACTCCTTTTTCTGTTAACTCTACCTGCCGGTTCTTTTCATCAATCGTAAAATAGAGCTCTTGGTCAACCAAGTGCATATTTTTTGATTGTTCTTGCATGTAGAAGTTTTCCGCTTTTTGTAGTGACACACGTATGCCCTCCTCACTCAGGAACTTGATCAGTGGACGCGACTTAGGCAATGCTCGGTATGATCGGAGCAGTGCCATACCGGACTGCCCTTCTTCATTACCGGTGTTTCCTTCTTTGACATTTTTTTTGGCTTCTGCCAAAAATTGAGTTGCAAGTTTTCGCTGAACAGCAATAAGCTTTTCTACAAAAGGTCGTAGCTCTTTGTATTCTTGGTCTTCGGTACCTTTAGGAACAGGACCTGAGATGATCAATGGCGTTCTTGCATCATCAATAAGTACAGAATCAACCTCATCAATCATCGCAAAATGATGCTTACCCTGCACTTTCTCAGCTACCGTACGAACCATATTGTCCCTGAGATAGTCGAAACCAAACTCGTTATTCGTACCGTAGGTGATATCACATTTATACGCCCTGGTTCTTTCTGGCGAATGAGGTCGATATTTATCAATACAATCAATGGTTAAGAATAGAAATTCAAGTAGAGGTCCTATCCATTCGGCATCACGTCGAGCGAGGTAATCATTGACAGTAACTACATGAACGCCATTTCCAGAAAGCCCATTGAGATAAGCAGGTAAAGTAGCAACTAATGTTTTTCCTTCACCAGTTGCCATTTCAGCAATTTTACCATCATGAAGTACCATTCCCCCTATGAGTTGGACATCATAGTGGATCATATTCCAGGTAATATCACCACCTGCTGCTTTCCAGCTATTTTTCCAAATGGCGTTGTCCCCTTCAATACGGACATAGGTCTTTCCAGAACGTGCTGCCAGTTCACGATCATGATCAGTGGCAGTAACCGTAATTTCAGTATTATGGCTAAAACGCCGTGCTGTTTCTTTGACAACAGCAAAAGCTTCTGGTAAAATGTCTTTGAGAATTACCTCCAGTTCTTTATCTCTTTCGACAATTAATTCATCGATCTCTTTGTACAAATTCTCTTTTTCACCAAAGTCATCCTCTTCCTGACTTTGAGCACGTAAGTTGTCCAGTTCTTTATCGATATCCTCCAGGTATTCTGTAATGCGTTCTTGGAAGGATAAGGTTTTTCCCCTCAGTTCATCATTGGTGAGCACTTTTAACTCTTCAAAGATTTCATTGATACGGTCAACAACAGGTGTGTAGGACTTTACATCTCTGTCATATTTAGAGCCAAATACTTTTTGGATAGATTTACCAAATGTGCCGAACATATATATTTATGATTTCTTATTTTCTGTAATGAAAAAGCCGAGTGCAAAGATACAACAATTTGCAACCCCCCTTTCGTTTATTGAATGTTGAAATTGCCGGCTATCAAACAAGATAGTTTACAATTATGTCTTTATCTCATGCTGTTTAATGAAGTGACACTTTCCATACCAAGCCTTGAAATTAATATTCTCACTGTCATAATGACATAGAGAAGATGAGTTATGGCTATTTTTGTTTTTTATAAAATCATTTTTTGCCAAATCGGCAGTATGCCCCGGTTTTTTTTTGAAAAAAATCGCTTGCACAAAATTCATAACACAATGCATGTCCGTCTTTACACAAGTATATTCCTTTTTTTTACACTGCATTCATGCCAATCTGGAGATGGATATAAAGATATTCGGAACTTTTATTTTCCGCTAAAATCATTAGACGAAGGCATCGTCTATGAGTACAAACCTGTAAATAATGATTCATTTCCGCATGAGTACTGGTACTACAGGAGTTTATTTCCTGGGGATAGTATTTTTTTGAGTGCCACATTTTATGCACCAAATCTTATACCCAAGCAGCAGATGACTCAAAAGATGACCAGTACAGGTATGACATTAAGAGATATGTACCTGTATGAGCCTGACAGTAATCGTAGCGATGTTCAGCATCAAGTTCCGGTAAAGGTGGTTTCAGATGATGTGTTTCCATTTAAAGTTAGGGATAACGGAGGTCTTTTTGTGTACCATATTCAATGGAGTCCTCCTCAGGACCCAAAGGCAAGTATTCGACTTATTAAAAATAGGCAGTTTCTTGGTGATACCACTATGATTATTAGCGGCGAAAATGTGCCCGTTATTCGGTTTTTAGTTAAAGAATTACTGGAGTATGAATCAGATGGTGTATTTGAGCAAACGTTTTCTGGAGAAGAATGGTATGCTAAAGGGATAGGGTTAGTATATTATCAAAAAGATATATCTGATGCATTCCAACTTGCTTATGAATTACATGATAGATACCCAATGGAAGAGCTAGAAAGTACTTTTCGCACTATGTATGATATAGATGGTGAAGGTAATAATAGTTATTGATTTTACTTTTTAAATAATAGGCTTTCAGATAGCATTCCCTAAAAAAAGTTCATATATTTGCCATCCCTTAATTTACGGTTGGGTGGCCGAGTGGCTAGGCAGAGGTCTGCAAAACCTCGTACGGCGGTTCGAATCCGCTCCCAACCTCCGGTGAGATGCCTGCTTTAAATTAAAAAGCGGGCATTTTTATTTTCTATAACATGCCTGTGACAAATCACTTGGAATTCTATACAGTCAAGGCTGCGATCTGAGAAGGAAAGAGTAGACCTTTCTCATTATTATGCACTAGTAATATTTTACGTCTTACTACCTTATCATGCTCTGTTTTGTATTAGCGTCAGGTTTTGTTGAAATAGAAGGTGAAATCTCGACTAAATGCTACCTTTTATTCCATCGGTGTTTCGTTACCGTTAATTGCTGGAGGCTTTTGGATATTAATAGTTACAATATAAATTAGTGGTACTTTTCATGAACATGCTGCCAATAGATGTTCAACCTTACCTCTGCCAGGCCTTTGGTTGAAATTACCAATTGTGAAATTTAGAATAAAGCAGGTTTGAGAATCGAAATGAATGTGTCCACATGCTATAAAATTGAAGTGGATCATTCTTTTTCGAACAATGACTCTAGGATGTATATAGGGTCATTTTTTTTTATCTATTTTATGGTCTGGAAAAATCTTGTTAAGACTTGATGATTATAAAGTCAATATGACGAACAAAAACTATCAAACGGAAATATTAATAGTTGGAGCTGGGTTAGCGGGTATTGTAACGGCTTTAGAATTAATTGAAGCAGGGCATAAAGTTCTTTTGGTTGACCGTGACACACCAGAAAATATAGGCGGTTTAGCGAAATGGGCTTTCGGTGGTATGTTCTTCGTGCAGACCAAAGAACAAAAACGAACAGGCATTCGCGACAGTATTGATCTGGCTTTAAAAGACTGGTATTCATATGCTTCTTTTGCTCAAGAAGAATACTGGGGAAAAAAATGGGCTGATCAGTATGTGCATTTGTGTACGCCTCATGGATATAGATGGCTCAAGGGTAAAGGGTTTTCATTTTTTCCTATAGTCAACTGGACAGAACGTGGGCTGTTAGAGCCTGGAAATTCGGTTCCTCGTTTTCATATGATTTGGGGTACGGGTTGGGGGCTGATCGAGTCTTTAGTTAAGCAGCTACAGAATCATGCTTTATCCAAAAATTTGTCTTTTGTTTTTAACGCACGGATACAAAATCTTACTGTTGATAATGCCCGAGTTTCTGGTGCTACGGGGGTATTGGAAACAGAAAACAGGGCTTTTACTGTTTCTGCGGAACGTGTAGTTGTTGCTACGGGAGGTATAAATGGAAGTATTGAGCGTGTGAAAAAGAACTGGTACAAGCCTTGGGGCGATCCACCGGAGGTTATCTTGAATGGGGCACATCCTTTTGCTATTGGTGATCTTCATGACGCTACCCAAAAAGTAAATGGTCATGTTGTAAACTTGGATTTGCAATGGAATTATGCAGCGGGTATTCGCCATTATGCACCTCGAAAACCAGATCATGGTTTAAGCCTAGTGCCGTGCAAAAGTGCATTATGGCTTAATTATGAAGGGCAACGAATGGGACCAATGCCCCTAGTTACAGCATATGATACCCGTTATATTGTGGAACGTATTTGTCAAGAAAAAGAAAAGTATTCTTGGCAAGTATTGAATTACAAAATTGCCAAGAAAGAGTTTGCTATTTCAGGATCCGAACACAATGAATTTGTGCGTGACAAGAAGTTCTTATCTTTTGTCTGGCAAACACTAGTTACTGGAAACCGAAAGTTGGTAAATAAAATTATAGACCAGTGCGAAGATGTTGTTATTGCCCAATCAGTTGATGAACTGGTAGATAAGATGAATGATTTGACAGGAGAAGGAAAAGTACACAAAGACTTTGTTAAGACAGCCATTAAAGACTATGATGCACAAATTGATAGAGGCTCTAAATTTTTTAATGATGAGCAATTGCGTCGTATAGCGCATGCTCGCAGGTATCGTGGTGACAGAACTCGGACTTGTGCATTTCAAAAAATTGATGATCCAAAAGCCAGGCCGTTAATTGCAATTAGAGAATTTATACTTTCTAGAAAGTCGCTAGGTGGTATCCAAACAAACCTACAAAGCCAAGTGTTATCTCGACCGGACTCTCTGGGTAATCAGGAGGCGATTCCTGGTTTATATGCAGTTGGAGAGGCTGCTGGCTTCGGAGGGGGAGGCATGCATGGTCAGCGGTCATTAGAAGGTACTTTTTTGGGAGGCTGCGTCATTAGTGCTCGTGTAGCGGCAGCAGACATTTCGAATAAAAAATTAGAGGCGTGATTCAAACCGAAAATTTAATAATTGGTGCTGGTCCTGCTGGATTAGCTATTGCAGGAAGGTTAAGCAAGAGAGGTGTTTCCTTTGAAGTTCTTGAAAGAACAGATAAGGTGAGTTGGTCGTGGCATAACCATTATGATAGGCTTTGTTTACATACTGTAAAAGAATTATCGCATCTTCCTTATCTTCCTTTTCCAGAGGACTATCCGCGGTATGTTCCTAGGCAACAATTTGCGGAATATTGTGAATCATATGCACGTCACTTCTCCATTGTACCACGATTTAATCAAGAGGTAAGTTCTATTATTAAAAAAGGAGATGGATGGCTTGTAAAGACAGAATCCGGATCGGAATATCGTGCAAAAAAAGTTATAGTAGCTACTGGGGTTAATCGAATTCCTTTTTCACCTGTATGGCCAGGGCAAAGCGATTTTTTAGGCGTAATTGAGCATTCTCGGAGATACAAAAACCCGTTACCTTACTTAAATAAAAGAGTCTTAGTTATCGGAATGGGTAATACGGGTGCTGAAGTGGCGCTAGACTTGGCTGAGCATGGCGTCCCAGTTTATCTTTCTGTGCGGAGTGCCGTAAATATAGTTCCTCGCGACATTAATGGACGCCCCACGCAACTAACAGCAAAAGCATTGGCTAAGTTACCTTTCGGTTTTGGGGATTGGTTGGGAACACAAATCCGAAAAGTTGTTGTTGGAGACTTGTCGCGGTATGGATTAAAAACGGCTACAGTATCGCCCATAAAGCAATTGCGTGAAACAGGAAAGACCCCAGTTATTGACTTGGGTACGGTTTCAAAGATTAAAGATGGATCGATTCAAGTTATTCCAGATATAGATCATTTTGTCCCAGAAGGAATAGTTTGTGAAAATGGAGATACTTATGAGGTTGATCATGTACTTTTAGCAACGGGTTACCGTGCTCAGGTGGAAGATTTTTTAGAAAATACGGATGGCCTGCTAGATAAATATGGTGTACCTGCCAATTCAATAGGGGAAGGTGAATTTGAGGGATTATATTTTGTAGGTTTTGACAATTACAAGCTAGGTGGGATCCTGGGTACAATTGATAGTGACTCATTGACTATAGCTAATCATATTGCAAGCTAAGTTATGTCGATATTCATATCAAAAGCCCCTTACAATAAATTTGTAAGGGGCTTTTGATATTGAAAAGGGTTAATAAGTTAGTTACCACTATTATTGGCTTCTGGTGTTTGTAATAAGTTAAAAAATTGGTCTAATTGTGGAATAATAATGATTTCGGTACGTCTATTTTCAGCTCTCCCGTCTTTCGATTCATTGTCTGCTTTTGGAATAAACTCCGAGCGCCCGGCAGCAGTCATGCGTGCAGGTTCTACATTATATCGCCATTGTAAAAGGCGTACAATGGATGTAGCTCTTTTTACACTGAGGTCCCAATTATCTTTAAGGCAATCTGTGGAGATAGGAACATTGTCCGTATGACCTTCCACCATTACTTCAATTTCATCATGATCATTAATTACTTTAGCCACTTTAGCTAGTACTTCCAAAGCCTTTTGGTTTACATCCGCACTACCGGATTTAAACAATAGTTTATCAGAAATAGAAACATAGACTACTCCTTTTTTGACTTCGATTTGAATATCCTCATCATTGATATTATCGAGTGACCTTTTTAGGTTCATAACCAATGCAAGATTTAGCGAATCCTTTTGTTGCATGGATTCATTTAAATCTTTAATGTATTCATTTTGTCGATTTAGTGATTCTAGAGTTTGCTTGACATTTTCGGCACCTGTTTTACTTAATATGGATAATTCCTCCAGGCGGGAAAGCAGATTGTTATTATTATTCTTTTGGAAATCGAGCTCTCTTTCCAAAAGATCAACTTTGTTGTTTAAACCACTAATCTCGCTATTCTTTTGTGCAATTTGGCCATCACGATTGTTCAGATCCTGACGTAAACCAGCTACTCTGGTGTTACAACCGGTCAAGTCATTTTGTGTATTTCTAAGTTGTGTCAGAAGTTCATCATAGTTTCCTTGCAGAGCTAAGTACTCCTTTTTACTGACACATGATGTAAGGAAAAAAGTGCAAATAAAGGTTGCTAAGATAAGAGTCCGATTCATGTGCATATATGTTTTTCAGAGTATGTATTTACATAAAATAGGTACGTACCATATGAATATGGAAGTAATTGATTGCATTTTACAAAAAATAAAACATTCCCTTCATGATCTCATAACGTATTGGCAAAATTCTTTTTTTCAGCCTTTAATGACTTACTTTTTTCCCTCTTTTCAGCTTTTCTCCTGATATATTCTCAAATTGTATGGGAATGGAAATAGGGCTTTTCTTTCCAGGTTTAATCAGGTTAAAATGCAGGTGAGCACCATCTACATAGCCTGTTTCTCCTGAAATCCCAATTATTTGTCCTTTTTTTACGTTATCCCCTATCTCAACCAGAGCCCCATATGGTTGTAGGTGAGCATATTGGGCAACGGTTCCGTCTTCGTGCAGTATCATAATGAAATTTGCATATGGAAGGTATTGGTCTCCTTTTCCGCCGATGGTGCTTTCCTCAAACAAGTATGCAACTATTCCTGATCGCGCAGCACAAATGGTATCACCGACAAAAAGGTTAAAGTCAATAGCGTATCGGTTGTAGGTTTCATGATGAGTAAAGGAACCATTATATCCTTGCAAAACGCGATAGGATTTTTCTGGTAAGAAAGGATACGTATACAAGAAGGAAGTGTCTGGATCAACGGTTCTGGCATTACCGACATAAGCTTTGCCTTGCAGGCTTTTAATGTAACTGGACGTATCTACATTTGCTGCTAGGGGTAAGGTAGGCAACTTTATTGAACTGTCAGGGGGTATTATAATTGGGTTGAAAGCAAGGATTTGATCTGCCCATTCCAAGGATGAAGAATTCAAAATAAAAGTACGTTCAACGGGCAGCTCATTTTTAATAGACAGTTGGACACCATACTCATTGTACTGAGTAGCTATTGTCAGATATGTTGGCTTGTCTATGTCTGGTAGGATGGTACTTTTGGGTTTTAGAATGGAACACCCAGTAAGCAAAATTAAAGCGCAGGTAAAAATGATATTGAGTTTTCTAATCACTGTATAGTATTTTAAATATCTATAAAAACCATTGATCGAGTATTCTCACGCTCTGATCTTGAAAACTATTTAAATTGAGTGTGATATTGAGCTATGGTCTGGCTCATATTTCTTCCATGAAGTGTTATACAAAGGCTCTTCAGGCTTTCTGATTAAAGTGATATAAAAAGGAACGATTAGGTTGTATTCGGGTATAGCACACCTAATATGGGGTGATTTCAACTTAGTTTATAATAACCCTAATTATGTAGGTATCATTAAAGTTTTGATTTTAGGTGACTGAAGTAGCGTAACTCTAGAACTAAGAAAAACTATTTTGGAATTGTTTTACGATTACGGATCAAACTATGGGTCGCATTGAAAAGGATAGCGGATAGCCTTAGTATGTTATTTGTCATTGAGTATTTGGTAGGTTGGGGAGGAGCACGCTGGTCTTATAACCTTGTATAACAATACTTTTATGTTTTTCCTTCAAGCTTCTTTCGGAATAGAACTAAAAAAATGAAGGCCGTACCAATGCCGATCCATGCTGGATATTGCCATATTAGCAGCCAGTTATGCTGATTTAATCCCAAGGTGTGGTAGTCAACAACTTGGCCAGCAAACCATGATCCGAAGAAGGCTCCAAACCCAAGTGTAACAAAAGATACAAACCCTTGGGCGGTACTTCTCAAATGAGCAGGTGCAATTTGGTCCACATAAATCTGACTAGTTAATGCGGTAAAATTAAAGGCAATTCCATGGAGTAATAAACCGGCATAAATCATCCAGTTTTGTCCTTCAAGTTGTCCATAACCGAATAATAAATAGCGGATTCCCCACGCTAACAATCCTGTAAATATAATATATCGCAGCCGCCATTTTTGCAGGAAGAAAGGGAGTGTGAGCATGAAAAATATTTCTGATAATTGACCAATGGTCATTTTTCCTGCACTGTTGTGTATCCCAATCTCATTCATAAAAGGATTAACAAAGCTATAGTAGAATGCGGAAGGAATACAAATTAGGGTAAGGGCTAACATTAGAATTGCAAAGCTGGGTTTTTTTAGCAGGCCAAATGCTTCAAGTCCCAATAACTGAGTAATAGATTTTTGACGTGCTTCCTCAGACGGAGGGGTGTGTGGAAGGGTAAGGGAATACAGTCCAAGTACAATGGAAGAAAAGGCGGAGATATATAATGGTGTAGCTAATTTTTCAATGGCTAAAAAACCAATGAGCAAGCCGGCCAGCACCCAACCCAAGGTTCCCCAAGCACGAATCCGTGGAAATATTTGTTTGGGGTTGCTTATATGATGAAAACACATAGCCGTTGAGAGTCCCATGGTAGGCATGTGTAGAACTAGGTATGCAATAACCAAAGGGTAAAACCAAGTAAAAGTAGTTACAGAAGCTAAAAAGAACATAACTACGGCGCTACTTAGGTGTAATAGAGCAAGAAACTTTTCTAAAGAGAGATAACGATCAGCGATCAATCCGGATATAAAAGGGGATATGATAGCACCAATAGCAGTACCTGCGTAGACCAATCCAACTTGATTCCCGGTAAATGATTGTGTTTCCAACAAATATGTACCGGTTGTTACGAGCCACGCGCCAAGGGTAAAGAATTGTAGGAAGAGCATAAACGCTAGTCGGGTATGCAGCGGTTGAATGTTCATAATAGCTTGGGTTGAAGCGACAAGATCGAATTATTTATCCTTCAAGATATTCACGACAATCGATGAATGGTGAAAATACATATTCCTCACAACCAGATTGTTCTTTCAGGAAATAAATGGAATTGATCAGGGGTCGAAAGCTGAGTTAAACCCAGCAAAAATCCGCCGCCACCTGCACCGCATAATTTAATACGGGTATGGGGTGTGGATAAAAATTTATCCCATAAACTATGGAACTGAGTTGGTATTAGAAAAGTTAAATGTCGTCGTTGGAGTGTGCTAAGGATACTGAAAGAGGAGAACATGCTTTCAAACTGATTATGCATCCAAGCGGATATTGTCTGGTTACTTGCATCTATGAGTTCTGGAAGGGTTTTATGGCGAAAGGTTGGCTGCTCGCCATGTCGTAAAAACGATTGTACCAAAGGGGTGGTTGATCGCTCTAAACCTGTATCAATCAGGAAAAATTGTAAAGGTTTGGGCATAGGTGGAAGTTGTATAGAAGTAATCTGGCCATTAGGTTTTAAAAGAAGTGATTTTTGTAAATAAGAGATTAGGGGATCTGTTCCTGAGCTGGAGCCATGAAAGAAACTTTCTAGTTCCGCTAGTATTTTTTTTAATTCATTCCATTTTTCCTTTTGATCTATTTTAATGGGCCGGATGGCATATCGGTCATAAAAACCTGCGCAAAGTGCCCCAGAGCTTCCTGCACCATATCCTACTGGAATATTCGACTCAAAAAACATTCCTTTAGAAAGGTCATGATAAAACGCATTAAGATTGAATTGACAAGAAAATTGCTCTTGACGCTGCTGAAGCCAGTTATGCCATTTCAGTAAAGATGGATGGAAGATGTTAGAATCTGACGTGTTCCAATGACCCTTAAAAATAGGTAATGGGCCGGCCAGAGCGTTGGACCCACGAAGGATAGTATGTTCTCCAAACCATATGATTTTACCTGGATAATTCATACACTCAATAAATCACTATATGATTTGTCGATCAGTTGATCAGGGGTAATAGAAAATAGATCCATAAATCGGGCACATTGTTCGTGAAGGTAATCGACACCTAGGGTGCCGTCCTGATCAATTGCTTCGATTTCAACAAAATAACCAAGGCCTTTTACAGAGTCAAGATGAAATTTAACGTTTTCAATAAAATAGATTTCTCTCTTTTTATCGACGGTAATAAAGATACCCAAAGCGCGAGTTAATACCTCTTTTAGGCTATTTGCATCAGGCTGGGTGGGGTGAAGTGTGACTTCTGACTTTTTCGGACCGGCTAAATTAGGCCTTTTATAATGAATCAGACTATTTTCAATATTTCCTTGCCGGAGTTTCAACCTGCCATTTTCAATATCAAAATAAGTATCGACTTGGTGATCTAACCCAACACTTTTGGCTCCTTCACGCTCTAATATTTCCCTGATATGGCTAGGGTCAGCACACTGGGCTTTAATTTCAACGTTTAAATGCATAAAATCAAGATTTTAAAATTGTCAAACACGAAAAGAGCTGCTAGGTTTCAAACAAAAAAACCCGGTTCTTCTATAAAGGGAAGAACCGGGTAGTATCAGAAAAATTTGCCTTTTGAGAACAAATTACTTTTCTTCATCATCCTGTTGTAGTTGATCTTTCAACTGAGACAGGGCATCCAGATCACCAAGCGTTGTACGCTCGATGTTTGCGTTTGTTTTCTTAACAGCATCACGTGTTTGGGTACGCTCACGCTGACGTTCTTGGCGAACCTGCTGATCAGCTTCACGGCGAATATCATCGAGATAGCGTAGATGTGATACTAAAATTCGCTTATCATCTCGATTAAATTCAATTACTTTAACCGTTAGTACTTCTTCTACGTCAGCTAGTTGGCCATCCTCTTTACGAATATGCTTGATAGGTGCAAACGCCTCTAGTCCATAAGGTAGTTGCACTATAGCACCGCGATCATCACGACGCAATACAGTAGCTTCGTGGTAAGAACCCACAGGGAACACATTCTCGAAAGTATCCCAAGGGTTTTCCTCGATTTGCTTATGTCCTAGGGAAAGTTTACGGTTCTCTTTATCGATATCAAGAATTACGATATCGATATTTGCACCAACTTTCGTAAATTCTGATGGGTGGCTGTAGCGTTTTGTCCAGCTCAAGTCAGAGATATGAACCATACCTCCGATGCCTTCTTCAAGCTCAACGAATACACCATAAGGTGTGAGGTTCTTTACTTCACCAGAATGCTGGCTTCCGAGAGGGAATTGATTTTCGATCTCGCTCCAAGGATCTAGTGATAGTTGCTTGAGTGAGAGTGACATTTTACGCTCTTCACGATCGATAGTCACAATTTTAGCCTCGTGCTCTTGACCTAGTTTGAAGAATTCACGGGCATTGATCGGCTGATTGCTCCAGCTTACCTCAGATACGTGAATCAAACCCTCTACGCCCGGCTGGATTTCAAGGAAAGCACCATAGTCCTCAATATTGACGATTTTACCCTTAACAACGGAACCTTCTTGAATGGTTTCATCAAGAATTTCCCACGGATGTGGTTGCAATTGCTTGAGGCCAAGAGATATTCTCTTCTTATTTTCGTCGAAGTCTAGTACAACAACACTAATTTTTTGATTAAGTGCAAGTACCTCACTTGGATGGCTGATTCGTCCCCAACTAATATCAGTGATATAAAGCAGGCCGTCTACACCACCTAAATCAAGGAAAGCACCAAAGTCAGTTATGTTTTTAACTAGACCTTCCAGTACTTGTCCTTTCTCTAGACTAGCAATAATAGCTTCGCGTTGTTCCGCCAGATCACTTTCGATAAGTGCTTTGTGAGATACAACCGCGTTTTTAATTTGTTCGTTGATTTTTACCACTTTGAATTCCATGGTTTTACCAACATATGCATCGTAGTCAATAATTGGCTTGATGTCAATTTGAGAGCCGGGAAGGAATGTTTCCAAACCGCCACAATCAACGATCAAACCACCCTTGGTTTTACTGATTACGGTACCTTTTATCACAGTTCCGTTTGCATAGGAGTCTTTTATATCTTCCCATGCACGCAACAATTTGGCTTTACGTCGTGATAGCACCAATTGGCCACGCGCATCTTCTTGTTGCTCCACATATACTTCGATAGAGTCACCGACAGCCAAGTCTGGGGTGTCGCGGAATTCAGAAAGAGGAATAAGCCCATCAGATTTGAAATTGATATCGAGTACGACATCTCCATCACTAATTGATGTAACTTTTCCTTTAACTAATTCATTTTCAGCAATGGCACTCATGGTACCTTCAAATTCCTGAAGCATTTGAGTCTGCTGCTCATCGGTATAGCGGCTGATGTTACTGTTACCGATATTCCAGTTGTAATCATCATGGGCCGAATCAGCAGCTACTTCTTCTTCGACTTCTAAAGTTACTTCTTCTTCCTCCTCTTCTTCAGTGGTTTCTTCGTCAGCCTCATCTGCTTGGGCAACAATTTCTGTTGCTTCTTCTGTTTCGGTTACTTTCTCAACTTCTTCTTTTTGCGTAACTTCTTCTTGAACAGTTTCCTGTTCTTTTACTTCTTGGTCCTGAGGGATTTGTTTTTCTTCCTCTGGATTTTTGTTGTTTTCGTCAGACATAAATGTTGTCTTCTTTGCACCGGCGAAAGGCAGGTATTAATGATTGAATAGTTTTTAGCGGGGCAAAGGTAGATTTTTTCGTTGGTAAATGAAAGGATAATTGGCAAATGATTGGCCTGGGAGGGTAGATTTTTAGATAACCTAATTTTCTGGGCGAATTTTCGCCAAAATAGTAGAAAAATTTCTTGTCTTTGCTTTTAATCCATAGTATGTTCTGTACTTTTACAGGCGAAGCTTAATGCGAAATCGAATAAAAATCAAGTAACGTTTCAAATCTGATAATATGAGTAACGCCCGTCGATGGTTGGCTTATTATCCTAGCGGAGTTCCGGCAAATATTGACGCCGAAGCTTATCCAACATTGGTAAAATTATTTGAGGAGTGTTTTAGAAAATATGGTTCCAAGCCTGCATTTTCATGTTTAGGGAAGGAGCTTAGCTTTAAACAGGTTGATCGATTATCGAGTCAGTTTGGTGCTTATCTTCAGTCTAGAGGCTTGGATAAGGGGGATAAGATCGCTATTATGATGCCGAATCTGTTGCAATATCCAATTGCATTATTCGGTGCGCTGCGTGCGGGTTTGGTGGTAGTAAATACCAATCCGCTTTATACACAAAGGGAGATGCATCATCAATTTACAGATGCGGGCGTTAAAGCAATTGTTATTGCGGAGAACTTTGCTTCCAATCTAGAAAAAATAATAGCAGATACGCCATTGAAGGTAGTTATTACTACGAGTATAGGTGAAATGTGGGGTTTCCCCAAAAGACCAATTGTCAACTTTTTAGTTCGTCGAGTACGTCGGATGGTGCCTGCTTACAGCCTACCATATGCAATCACCTTTCGAGATGCCTTGCAGCAAGGGCGTAAATTCAAACTCAATCAGCATGATGGGCATGCAGATGA
>JABSSK010000069.1:0-12533 GCA_013214265.1 Saprospiraceae bacterium
GTTAAAAACAGATATCATGCCTTTCAACCAACTATTTGGTTGTCAGTTACTTCGGACCTGCTCTATTTTACCCGGACGAGTCGGGACTTGAAGAGAATTGACTTTTGTGTTGCAGATACTGAAACTGGTATGGTTGAGGTTCTGGTTGAAGAACGTTTGAATACTTATGTGGAGACACGAACCCCTAGGTTGCTGGATGATGGAAAACAATTTATCTGGTGGTCGGAAAGAGACGGATGGGGACATTGGTACCTGTATAATAGCGATGGAAGTATGGTGCGCCAGATTACTTCAGGGGCATACCACTGTGAACGCATAGAAGGAATGGATGAAGAGAGAGGCTTACTTTATTTTGTAGCTAATGGCCGTGAAGAGGAAGAGGACCCCTACTATACGCATTTATACCGAGTTAAGCTCGATGGTACGAATATGACCTTGCTCAATAAAGGGAACTATTCCCATACGACTAGTATGAATGATGAAGCAACCTTCTTTGTCAATACGTATTCCAGAGTCAATACTACCCCTACCAGTTCATTACACGATGCGAATGGTCGAAAAGTACTGGATTTGGAAGTAGCTGATTTGTCAAAATTACAGGAAACTGGCTATCAGTTCCCGCAGCCTTACACGGTGAAAGCTGCCGACGGGATTACGGATCTGTATGGGGTAATGTACAAGCCATTTGATTTTGATTCGACCAAGTCTTATCCGATTATTGCTTACGTATATCCAGGGCCTCAAACCGAAGCGGTAGGAAAATCGTTTTCTGCGCGGATGGACCGAACGGATCGTCTAGCCCAAATGGGGTTCATTGTCATTACCATTGGCAACCGTGGGGGGCATCCGAGCAGATCGAAATGGTATCATAACTATGGCTACGGAAATTTACGAGATTACGGATTGGAAGATAAAAAGGTTGCTATCGAACAATTGGCTGATCGCCATGACTTTATCGATATGGATAAAGTAGGTATTTTTGGACATTCTGGGGGTGGTTTCATGTCGACTGCAGCTATGTTGGTTTATCCTGATTTCTTCAAAGTAGCTGTTTCTTCTGCGGGTAACCATGAAAATAATATCTACAATCGATGGTGGAGTGAGAAACACCATGGGGTGAAGGAAGTTACAGATGCAGATGGCAATATTAGCTTCGAATACGATATTGAAAAAAATTCAGAACTGGCCAAAAACCTGAAAGGGAAGTTGCTCATTTGTACTGGTGATATAGATAATAATGTTCATCCGGCAAATACAATTCGTATGGCTGAAGCCCTCATTAAAGCGAATAAACGATTTGATTTTTTCATTTTTCCTGGGCAGAGGCATGGTTTTGGTTCCATGAATGAATATTTCTTTTGGCTTAGAGCCGACTACTTTGCAGAACATCTATTAGGGGATTCCAGAAGCAGTACAGATATGTTGTACATGAACAGGGGGAAAGCCATGAATCGATAACGATAAAAAGCGATACGGTCCTTGATAAGGATACATAATCCTAAGATATAGGAAAAGCCTTAAAATCAATCTTGGTTTTAAGGCTTTTTTTGATCTGGGAAGCTCGTAACTAGGAACAACAATGAAAAAAATCATATATTTGAAGCGTTCTACTAACAAACGGCTGGCCCTCAGAAAACCCGTTCTGAAACCCGTTATTCTCAGCCAGCATTACAAAAGCCAAAACAGCTTTCCAGCCGTGCTCATGTCTAACATGAGTTTATATACTAGTGACCATAATAGAAAATGATAATCCTATGCTAATTAACTTTCGTGCGGTAAAGAAGCTTAGCTTCTTGCTCCTTACCTTTTGGGTTGGCTTACAACCTGTATCGGGACAAAATACATCCCGGATGGATTCAGCAGCTATGTTCATGCAAGGCATTATGCCTGCGGATACAACAATAGCGTCAGACACTAAAAAAAGTAAACGTCCGCAACGGCTTCCAGCCGATGAAACGTCTTTTCTTAATCATTTTGGGGTAGGAATAAGTGGTGGCACCAAAAACTATATAGGTGTTGACCTGCTCATCAATATAATCAGTCAGTTGCACGTGCGATTGGGCTATAATCAATTTGATTTTGATTTTACCGATATAGAGTCTAATATTGGAAGTTTCACCAACCAGAATCTTGCTTTTACCGGAACGATTAATCAAAGTAATATTGAAGTACTCTTTGAATGGGGTGTACTTAATGGCTGGTTGCGTTTTGTGGCTGGTCCTGTTTTTGCAATTGATAACCAAATCAATAGTGACTTTTCATTTACAGAGAATATCCAGATTAATGATATTGTCATCCCTGCTGATGAAGTAGGCAGTGGATCCATAAATATCGATCATTCCTTTTCGGTATTTCCATACTTGGGCATCGGGGTTGGGCGGTCATTACCGTGGAGAAGAGTAGGTTTAAATCTGGATGTTGGAACCTACTACAAAGGAACGCCGAGGCTTGGCCTTGGTACAACAGGACTTATTCAGGCCAATGCCGAAAACGAAAGTATTTTAAACAGGAATTTACGCCAAGAACCTGTATTAAGTTTATGGCCGGTGGTGTCATTACGTTTGGCCTATCGAATTTTATAGTACCTATACCAACCCATTAAAAGAAACCTCAGATAACCCATGAAAATCATATTTCGCTATAGCTTGGTTTTATGTATTGGTCTTCTGGCCGCTGCGTGTAATCCTTTTGAAGACCTGCTGGAAGATGTAACCTTACTTTTAGGTACGGATATTATCGATAATCCTTTAACGATTCAGTTCGTTAATGCTAATTCTAATTAAACCGAACAGCCTGCTAACCTTACGGTAACAGTCGCAGGACCCGATGCGGATAAGTTGTTCACCCTATTTGGTGATCTTGACC
Source organism: Saprospiraceae bacterium (assembly GCA_013214265.1). Lineage (GTDB taxonomy): Bacteria > Bacteroidota > Bacteroidia > Chitinophagales > Saprospiraceae > DT-110. The sequence continues at coordinate 2,866 of JABSSK010000069.1, forward strand.
TGGCAGCTGATGGAAATGTACTAAATCTGGCAGTAGAAAAAAGTACCCTCGCTTCCCCAGAGCAACCCCTGGAGTTCACCGTTTTAGCAACAGCACCTGGGTATTTACCAGTAGAACGAAGGTTTAGAATAACGGATACTAAAGGTTACCGTTTGGAAACGGTGCCGATGGCACAGCTCTCCAATCTGCCTGCGGGTGTGTCACGAAGAATGTTAACCCTCGAAGCTCCCGCAAATGGCACATTAAGTACCATCAACTTTGCTACTGCCTTAGATAATGGAAAGCAAGAACGAGCTATTATTAGTATTCCTCAGGGTACCCGCTTTTTCGATGCTGCCGGGCAGCCAGTGACTGGAACAGTTGAAGTAGACCTAATCCATTTCGATACCCGGGAATGGCAAGGTCGGCAAAGCCTTCCCGCAGGACTTGATGTAGAAGATGCTAATAATAATGGTGTATCATTAGGGGATGGTAGCTTTCATACTGCCGCTAATATTCGACTTACTATGCGGGTAGGTAGTACGGATATTCGGTCGTTTTCACAACCATTGGATGTACTCATCGAAATAGCTGATGATGTGATTAATCCATTTACAGGAAGTTTTATTGCTCAGAGTAATATTATTCCAGTATGGTCACGTGAAGAAAACTCTAGGGTTTGGAACCGGGAAGGAAATGCCATGATATCTTTTATGAACGGTAAGCCTACTGCTCAATACCAGCAGGATCATTTGTCGGACTGGACGGTGAGTTGGTTCTTGATCGATCGGTGCTTAACGCCTACTGCGCTCCATTTTTCATCCGTCATTACCAGAGAAGAAGCTACCGAATACCATATGCTGGAAATCGATGTTATGTCGAAAGTAGGAACCGTTTTACGGAAGTATATCCGTCTGGCTCAATTATTCGATGGACAAACACTGTATTTATATGATGTACCTAGCACTGGTGGGTTGGTAGATGGCTTGCGGGTAAAAGTGTATGAAGGGTACAGTTTTTTCTGTGGAGAAGCGCCGATATTTACTTCTCCAACCCGAGCTAATGTTTGTATAGATTATGATTTTGACTTAGGCAATAACCTAACAGCTAATTTTGATACGGACCTACTAGATATCCATATGCAATTCAGGGCCCGCTGTGATCAGCCGGGAGAAAACTCAATAGCATTGTTGCCAACAGCGGCTATGTTCTTTCGAAGCTATAATGCATCCTGTAATGAACCCTATCGATTACTGTCCACCTTTGTGAATGGGGAAGGCCGTTTTCGCCAATTACGAGTGGGAGTAGCTTATGATTTTCTAGTAGCTGCTGGTGGTTTATATCGGGAGTACCGAAATGTCACCATACCTCAGGAAAATACCACTTTGGATTTGGTAGATCAGATTAATGGGTTTTTAGATCCGATGATCTTCGAATACGCGGATAGTACACTAATTATCCGATACGAGGAAGCAGAAATGCCTGATGATGTATGCTCTGCTTGGCGTGAGAGTTTCTAGAAGAGAGGTCCCTCAATTCCTTCATTCCGTTAGATAGCAGAAAAGCCATTGAATTTTGCTCTCCTGACAGTTCGTGTGATATACCTTCATTGTTGCGGACAACAAAACCGAAATGGGGTGTCGTGTATCTGATAATTACAAATGGTCTTGAGCCTATTCTAATATTTGGAGTTTTGCAAACTTGAGCATAATTCTGCGCTGTGGACTATCGATACCCTGAAAATAAATAGTGGCGATACGATTATTGGCATTGCCATCAATACTCATGACTTTGCCTTCCCCAAATTTTAGGTGTAAGACCATCATGCCCGTTTGGATCTCGCTGCTGGGGCTGGGCGCAAAAGTGGCAGGGTCAGCTTTTAAGGAAGTACTGCGTGCATCTGTTCGGGATTTGAATGATCCTAAAACCTTTGCTGTTGGTGGCGTGGCCCGATGTTCTTCCTGACTAAATCGCGAACGAACGGCACTAGTCGATTCCACATGATCCCGTGGGATTTCTTCCAGAAACCTACTGACTTCGTTGTAGCGCATCGTACCAAAGCGGTAGCGGCTGGCAGCATAAGATAGCGTTAGGAATTGTTCGGCGCGGGTAATAGCTACGTAAAACAAGCGTCGTTCTTCGTCAAGTCCTTCCGGTGATTCCAATGCCATAAACGAGGGGAATAGCTTTTCCTCCAAACCGACAACAAATACAGATTTAAATTCTAGGCCTTTGGCCGAATGAACGGACATTAAAGTGACATAGTCGGTGGATGTTGACTGCTCATTATCAAAATCAGTAAGTAGAGCAATATTTTGTAAATAAGAAGCCAGAGATTTATCGTCGAGCCCTGTTCCTAGATTGTCCACGTCGTCGTCTTCTACAAAGGCCTGAATACCATCAAGAAGTGCATTTACATTTTCCATGCGACCTAGCCCTTCGATCGTGGTATCGCTCTTTAATACATCTAACAATTTTGAAGTGCGTATCAGCTCCTGTGCAATCGTAAAAGCATTTTCTGTTTTGGCCCTTTCGGTAAAAGTATCAATCAGGTGTTTGAAACCCATCAGGCTGTTCTGTGCCCGTGAGGAAAGATTAACACTCGTCAGAACATTCCACATGGCGGTATTCTGACTTGCGGCGAGGGTACTAATTTTTTCGACGGATGAAGCACCAATTCCTCGTTTGGGGTAGTTAATTACTCGGCGCAAGGCTTCTTCATCATTGGGGTTAACTACGAGTCGTAAGTAGGCGATAACGTCTTTTACTTCTTTTCGCTGATAGAAAGAAACCCCTCCAAATACCCGATAGGAGATATTATACCGGCGAAGATACTCTTCAAAAATTCTGGACTGTGCGTTGGTTCGGTACAGAATAGCTATTTCGGAATTCGAGAGATGAAATCTATTTTTTTGCTCGAGAATGGTATCACCAATGCGCTTGCCTTCTTCGGTATCGGATAGTGCTTTTACAATTTTTATTTTTTGTCCTTCTCCTTTATGGGACCAGATTTTTTTGGGAATTTGATTTCTATTATTGGTAATGATTTCATTGGCTGCCTGTACGATATGTTCGGTAGAGCGGTAGTTCTGCTCCAGTTTAAATACCCGGATATTATGCGGAGCAAAATCTTTTTCAAAATCCAAGATATTTTGAATGGTTGCCCCCCGGAAAGCATAGATCGATTGGGCGTCATCGCCAACCACACAAATGTTTCTGGGGCTACTTGGGTATTCTACCAGTTTACGAACAATAGCATATTGTAAGTGGTTGGTGTCCTGAAACTCATCTACCAGAATATATTTAAACTTTGCTCGATATTTATCGAGAACACCATCCGGATTTTTTTGCAGTAGCTCATACAAACGGTATAACAGATCATCAAAATCCATAGCTCCCGCCTGATTGCAGCGTGCCGTATATTTTTTGTAGATTTCAACCGTGTAGGGTCGTTTAGCTGCACGGTCCTGTTCCATAAGTTCCTGATTCTGGCGATAGAGTGTGGGGGTGATCAAGGCACTCTTAGCTTGAGAAATACGAGCCCGAATAGCATTCGCACTATAGGTATTCTTATCAAGATTCATCTCTTTAATGATGGTGCCGATCAGGCTTTTCGTATCATCGGAATCGTAAATAGTAAAATTAGACGGATAGCCAATTTTTTCAGCTTCGACCCGCAGAATCCGAGCAAAGATAGAGTGAAAAGTACCTGCCCATACTTTTGATGCCCGTTGTCCAACTACTTGAGCGATACGCTCTTTCATCTCCCGCGCAGCCTTATTAGTAAAGGTGAGCGCCAAGATCTCCCATGGTGCAGCACCTGACTGAATGATATGGGCTATTCGAAAAGTTAGTACACGGGTTTTTCCTGAACCCGGGCCAGCAACCACAAGTACGGGCCCATCGATTGCTTCGACAGCCTTCCTTTGAACATCATTTAATCCATTTAGGTAGGAATGTTCCGACTGATTCATAACTCTACTTTTACGATTAAGGAATGATGGTAGCATTCCCTGCTGCTTGCGTTAGGTAAGGTGTAAATTAAGATTCTTACGATTGGTTTTCTAATGCTTCCCAATATTCTACCGCCCTTCGGGTATGTGGGATGCATATAGAACCACCGACTAAATTCGCAATGGCAAAAACTTCATACATTTCTTCAGTTGTACTGCCTAAATCATGACATTTACCAAGATGATATCGAATACAATCATCACAACGTAAAACCATGGAAGCAATAAGCCCAAGGAGTTCTTTGGTTTTTTGGTCAAGGGCTCCCTCCTGATAAGCATTCGTATCTAAGTTAAAAAAACGCTTGAGTACCTTATTGTCTTGGCCTAAAATCTTCTCGTTCATCTTTGAACGATAGGCATTGAAATCATCTACAATGGACATAATTAATTTTTATAAAGCCAAAAGTAAAAAAAAGCAGAGAGCCTAATGACTCTCTGCAAATAATCCTCGTTAAGAAACCCTTCACAAATGTGATCGTTCAGGGGCAGGATAAGCCCCAATCTTTTTGATATCAGTCTTTTGACCTTTGTACAGTGCGCTGACTTTTTAATGATAGAGCTATATCTCCAATATCTAAATAGGAGGTCGTCGAATGGGCGAAAGCTTCCTCTGAATAATACAGGTTATCGCCACGCTCCATTACTGGGATATGTCTCGACTTTGCAAAGGCATCATCATTAGGCAAAACAGCTTGTGATTCTGCCACATAGTCTTGATCATGTAAGAGGCATAGGATTCCGTTAGATGAATTGAATTGTCCGTTTTGACTGTGTGAATAATGAGCACACACCATATCTTTTAGCCGATAAAGTGGGAGGTTGGTCTTGCCAGATGGAATGGATGGATTTAGCTTAATCTGCAGGTTACAAGCGGAGAGAACGTCAGCAGGAATAATAATGGAGCTCCCATTCAATTTCCAGTGTAAGTATGAATAACCACAAGATGATAGTACGGTAAAAGAACCGTGGTACGCCTCATGATTTTCAACTACTGAAATATTATCAGTCCCTTCAACCAATAATTTTGAATCGGGAGCTCCGGTGACATCTACCCCATCGTCACCATTTATTTTATCCTCATCTTGTTCGGACGAGGAGCAATAACCGGTGTATCCGTAGATAACGCAGCCCAATTCGGAAAAAGTGTTCGCAAAAGTGAGCGATACTGCTTCGCTACTCTGGTAAACCACGGGGGGCGCCAAAGTGGCTGTCGCCGATAATACTTTACCGTAGCTAAAGGAAAGCCCCTTTAGCTGTGTGGGAAGTACATACGGATTAGTGGTTAAAGTAAACGCTTTAACAGTTGCATGCTTTTGTTCAAACACTGTGAGATTGGATGAAAATGAGACTTGATTAGCCGATTGTACGTTACAATACGACAAGCCTGTATAGCCTATGGTACATAAAAAAATTAAAACTATGTAGTTTGGTCGTTTCATTAGATTTCATGTGGTCCAGCTTTTTGAATATACTGGCTTCTAGTCCTTTTGATAAATGCGTGTTTAAGGCAGGAGAACGTTGTTTTGGACTATATAACACATAAAACGATAACGCGACCTTTTGGTAAAGTTAACGTAAAACACATGGGTTGAATCGGTTTATGGGACAATTAATGCTTACTATGTAAACATTGAACGCTTAGTACAAATATACCTTTTCTACCTCCGCTGCGTATACCGTTTAACGGGTATTTTTAGTATAATTTTTTTGATAATGCGTAGAGGGTTAATTTGGCATTATTTATAGCTTGACAAAGCGAAGTGCGATCATATAAGGCTAAACAAATATCATGGCCAATGTATCCGTAGATCAGGTAACTAATACCTGAGATATATCTCTCATTCTTAACCTGAACTAGATACGGGGTCGTTTTAGAATGTTTAAGTACAAGCGTAGTCATTTCTGAATATTGTAGCCGCTATCATCCGTCCGGGTTTTTGGGTCAAAAAATAGTACGGAATATCTTTTTAAGATAGCGGCTAAACCTTTATGGATAAATGAAGGTTAATTCACCACAATTCAAAAATATTGGTATGCGCGTCAAAAGAAAAGAGTGGGTGCACTTCATCCCACAGCCTTTAGAGACTGTATGGTCCTTTTTTTCAAGACCGGAAAACCTGAATGAAATGACTCCCGAACAGGTATCGTTTGACATTCTTACGGATGTGTCCGGTATTGAAATGTACGAAGGATTACTTATTTGTTATCGAATATCTCCTTTTGGCGGTATAAAAATGAATTGGGTGACAGAAATCACCCATATTCATGATCAACAATATTTTGTCGATGAGCAGCGCTTTGGTCCTTATGCTATGTGGCACCACGAACACCATTTTAAAGAAGTGGAAGGAGGCGTGCGTATGAAAGATGTATTACATTATAAAGTACCTTATGGACCTATTGGGCGTTTGGCTGATTTTCTATTTGTGGATCGCATGATTGAAGATATTTTTTCTTTCCGTCAAGTCAGTATGATCCAAAAATTTGGTGAATGGGATCCTAAATAAGCACCTCTTTCCATTTTCCTTTTTTAAATAGAATGGCTGATATAATCGCCAAAGCAGTTTCGCTGATGGCAATAGCCCAGCATACACCGGCTAACTCCCAGCCAAGGGGTACTGCTAGGAAGTATCCCAAGGGGATTTCTAGTAGCCAAAAGCAGACAAAGTTGATAATCATGGGCGTTCGGGTATCTCCGGCTCCATTAAAAGCTTGGCTCAATACCATACCGTAGGCATAAAACAAGTAGCCCAGGCATATAATGCGCAGGGTTATGACACCTGATTCTATAACTTGAGGGGTATTATCAAAAAAAGCAATAATGTGAGGCGCAAACGTAATATACACGACGGATACGGATACCATAAAAATCGTGTTGATGAGCCCTGCTCGCCATACTGATTTTTCTGCCCGGTCAGGGAACCCAGCACCCAGGTTTTGCCCAACCAACGTTGCGGTAGCATTGGACAATCCCCAAGACGGGAGTATGGTGAAAATAATTAATCGGATAGCGATAACATAACCAGCTACTGCCTCGTCGCCAAATAAAGCTATGATCCTCATGAGGGCAATCCAACTAGCGGAACTAATCATAAATTGGAAAGCACCATTTGCAGATACCTTGATCAGACGCTGAATAATTTCCCATTGGAATGTTAAATGTCGGCGCGCCAGAACAACAATACTGCGCCCCCGAATGAGTAGTCCAAATTGATATACTACGCCCACACCTCGACCGATAGCTGTAGCAATAGCTGCACCTTTCAGACCTAGTTCTGGAAAAGGACCTAAACCAAAAATAAGAATGGGGTCAAGGATAATATTAATGCCATTGGCCAACCATAAAGATCGCATAGCCAAAGCCGCATCACCAGCCCCTCGAAAAATCCCATTTAATAGAAACAGTAGCATGATGACAATATTACTTCCCATCACAATGCGGGTGTAAATAGCCCCTTCACGTACTACAACTTCACTTCCACCCATTAATCTAAGAATATCGCTGGCGTAAATCATCCCCAGGATACCTACGATTATAGAAATTACAATTCCTATGAAAATAGCCTGCATAGAAGCTATCGAAGCTTCCTCAGGTTTGTTTTCCCCAATTCGCCGAGCTACTACCGCAGTAGCCCCTATGCTCATGCCAATGGAAATAGCATAAACCAGTGTAATTACGGATTCTGTAAGACCAACAGATGCTACGGCTTCTACACCGATGCGGGAAACAAATAGAATGTCAATAACCGAGAAAAGAGACTCCATAACCATTTCCAAAATCATGGGAATAGATAGAATGAATAGTGCCCGGTTGATACTACCTGTAGTTACGTTTTTGTCGGTTCCTTTTATAGCTTCCCAGAATAACTTTCTGGCTTTTTTCAGTTTACTCATATCCGTTGGTTCTCGAAGGGGATCCAGTTTGAGTTCATTTCTTTTGCTAACGCAACGATAAGAACAGGAAAGCCTTACTTGAATTCTACCTATTTACTGTAATAGGAGTAAAAAAGTTCCACACTCATGGTTTAGTCACTATATTTCTAAAAAAACAGTTGGATATGCTTTTCCATAACTATGGCTTTCTTTTGATTGGGCTACTTCTGCCCATTATAGGTTTTGCGCAAGCACCAAAACGGGTGATGACGCATCAAGACGTTGCTACTTGGCAATCCATTAATCGAGATCAAATCTCGAATGATGGTCGCTGGATTTCGTACGAGCTTACTTCGGAAGTCGGAGACCCTGAATTGGTGGTCTTTGATGGGGTCAACAAAAGCGAATGGCGCTACACAAGAGGTACCAGAGCCCAGATCAATTCGGAAAATACGTTTCTGGTATTTTCGATTAAACCTGGAAAGGAAGAAATGAAAAAAATGCAACGAAAAGGAAAGTCAAAAAGTGAACTCCCCGGCGACACATTGGGTATCCTAAACCTGAGTGATATGACACTCAAAAAGGTTGCACATATAAAATCGTATACCATGCCTAAGAAATGGGGAGACTGGTTGTTTTATCAAACCAAAAAGAGTGATGCGGATACCCTTTTTACCCAAAAACAAAATACCCAAAATGGTTACCACCTGAATGTGGTACAATTCTCGAAGGATACATCGTTCCTCATTCCTTTCATTCAGTCCTTTACTACTGCTGAAAATGGGCCTGCTATGGCCTTTGTTGCACATGCTAGTGCAGATTTGGAGCAAGGCGTTTATTATTGGAATCCTCAAATGGCCCCTCGTCTGGCTTTGGGTGATGTGCCCGAAGTTGAACAGCTAAGTCTTGATCGGAATGGAGAACAGATGGCTTTTTTGGGGAATCAGGATACGATCGACCATCGCGTCATACCTTATACACTATATCATTGGGATCTGACCAAAGATGAGGCTTCGGCAGTTGCCTCTGATAACGATTCATTTTTACCAGAAACATGGCGAGTGAGTGATTATGGACGAGTTTATTTTTCAAAAAATGGGCAACGATTATTTTTTGGAACTGCACCTCAACCAATTTTGAAAGACACCGCATTACTTGATGATGAAATTGTTCAGGTTGAAGTATGGACCTATAAAGATGATCGCCTGTATCCAGAACAAAAAGTACAAGCCAATCGGGATAAAAGAAAAACCTATCTGGCTATGTATGATTTGCCTACCAAAAAAATTCAGCAATTAGGAAATTTGGATAGGCCTACCATTTCTCTGGGTGATGAAGGAGATGCACCCTTTGCGCTTGTTCAGAACGATACCCCTTATCGAATTCGGGTTTCATGGGAAGGTGGTCCCGGGGCACGTGATGTTTACCTTCTAGATCTGTCGACAGGTAAAATGACTGAAATAGCTAAAGAACTTCGTGGGTATCCAGCACTAAGCCCAGAAGGGAAGTATGTGTACTGGTTTGATTACAAAGCATCCAACTGGTATGGCTACAATATTCCGGCCCAAAAAGAATTGCAACTCACAGATAATACAACAGTATCATTTGCAGATGAATGGCTGCAGAATTCATTGATCAATCTTGCATACATGTTGAAAAGCCCGGGGGTGAATGCGCTTAAGGACAAATTCAGTCATAAGACTGCTATTATGATAGCAGCCGGACCCAGCCTGAATGATTGTTTGGACGACCTGAAAAAAGTGCGTGATCAGGCGGTATTTATTGCCGTTGGTCAATCATTGA
>JABSSK010000069.1:12543-16331 GCA_013214265.1 Saprospiraceae bacterium
CAATGATGACTTTTTTATGGCCTATGATCGCTATGATATCTGGCAAATTGACCCGAACGGAAAAATCAAAGCCTATAATTTAACGAATGGTCGGTCAGAAAAAAGTGTTTCGAGATATGTCCGTGTTGATCCTGAAGAAAGAGCTATAGAAGAAGTCAATCCTTTACTTTTTCATGTTTTTAACGAAACGTCAAAAGACGAAGGGTATCATCAGTTCAATATTCATACGGGGGTTAAAGATATTTTAGTCATGGAACCCTATCGGTACGATCGTCGACCCCAAAAAGCAAAAAATGCGGAACGTTGGCTGTTAACCCGTCAAACTTTTGATGTTTTTCCAGATTTATTATACGGTTCTTCCTTATCGGCTGTTCAGAAAATTAGCGCAGCTAATCCGCAACAAGAGGAAATACGCTGGGGGGATGTCACATTATACGATTTTGTTTCTTTGGACGGTGCACCTTTGCAAGGGCTATTAGTAACGCCTGACGATTTTGATGCCACTAAGAAATACCCTCTGATTGTAAACTTTTATGAAAGGAGTACAGATGGTCTTCATACGCACCGTACACCTCAGTTTCATCGTTCCACCATAAATTATGCCTACTATGTGAGTAAGGGTTATGTCATTTTCAATCCTGATGTGCCTTATAAAATCGGATATCCGGGTGAAAGCGCATTCCACGCTGTGATGGGTGGTGTTCAGGCGCTGTTACGCGAAGGGTTTATTGATGAAAAACGCATTGGTGTTCAGGGGCATAGTTGGGGTGGATATCAGATCGCACATTTACTGACAAAGACAAATTTGTTTGCTTGTGCCGAAAGTGGTGCTCCAGTAGTAAATATGGTGTCCGCATACGGAGGAATTCGTTGGGGTTCTGGTATGAGTCGAATGTTCCAGTATGAGCATACGCAGAGCCGCATCGGTGGGACCTTATGGGAAAAGCCATTATTATATCTCGAGAACTCTCCCATATTCTCTGCAAATAAGATAGAAACCCCAGTTCTGATATTGCATAATGATGAGGATGGAGCTGTACCTTGGTATCAAGGAATTGAGTTTTTTGTGGCTATGCGACGACTGGGTAAGCCGGCGTGGATGCTTAATTATAATGGGGAACCGCATTGGCCTTTAAAACCCCAGAACAGAAGAGACTTTCAAACGCGTATGGCGCAATTTTTTGATTACTATCTAATGGGAAGTGCTATGCCGGAATGGATGGAAACTGGTGTCCCCGCCATCGAGAAAGGTATTAATCAACGGTTGAACTTAATCGAAGATAATCAGCATTAGTAAGTAGGAAACAGTAAACAAGCTGCATCACAGACCCAGCGTTTGTGATGCAGCTTGTTTGGTTAGCAACCAATCCCTTTTGTCGTTGAGGATTTTTGCCTAGGGGTAGCATGGTACTAACTTGGAATGGACTCAATTTTTTTGAGGATATTCCATTCGTTATCTGAGATAATAACGGGCAATATTGGTATTTATGACTTATGATACATCAAATATGAAAGAGCTTTAGTTACCTGCACACCTCGTTAGATGTAAGCATAGGATTTGGTTATTATATCAATATTATATTTAGGAGGTTTACTTTCAGTTTTTTAGTACTTTATCTATGAGGTGGATATATCCCTGATTGGTTCGAAGCGTTTGGAGAACCTTTGCATCGGTTATAAAGATGTCACTTCCCCGCAATTCGACTTGTAAATCTTTCTTCATTGCGGATTGGACGAGCTTAGTTTTGGTTAGTCTTTTATAAGGGTAAGAACCTGGAATAACGTGGGCTCGAAGGACGTTAGTCCTTAAATTGTTATTGGTAGGGTTCATTAAGTCCTCCATTACTTTTGGCGGTAGCTCCTGAAAGACGCTATCCACAGGAACGAGTAAGGTATGGTTTTTAGGTTCCTGTAGCACCAGGCTTAGGCCACCGGAAAGGGTTACTAGTGCGTTAAATTGCGACGTGTTCTCAGTATTAGAAAGCGTAGGCCATAGGCCTTCGAGAGGCGTAAATGTAGTAGTGGCACAATGGGAAGTCAAAATGACCAACAGCAGTAGAATAAATCGGTTTTTCTGGGGATACATAATGGATGAAAATAGATTAATGGAAAATGCGATACGTCATATAAGGTAAGAAGATTTTAAATTGGGATACCAATTAGCATCAGACCTTACTGGCATCAGAAACAAAATAAAAATGGTCTGGGTATCATTCGCATCTAAAGTAGATACTAAATACAGGATTAAGTTGTCATTAAAATAAAGTGTATTTCTCTCTCTTTCAAAATGGTATTATCATAGTAATTCCTGCTAATTTCTGGTTATCTTAAGGTGTAATTTTTCTTTTTGTAACAATCCCATAATAATGGTTAAAGATGAAAGCCAAGAAAATTCTCTTCCCAACTAATTTTTCAGATGCTTCTGACAGAGCTGCGATCTATGCGTTACATCTGGCGAGGTCAATGGGAGCTTGTATTTCTACGCTTCATGTTTATGAAAACATATCTCTTGCAGCTGCACATATGTCAAACACCTTATCTGATATAGTGGAGCATAGTCATCTGGAAACCTTACAAACATATCAGGATGTAGCCAAAGTGATGCGTGAAGCAGCTGATAAGCTTGGTTTTGCTGATGTGGAAATTGATCATGTTATGAAATCGGGTGAACGGGTGCTATCAACTATTCTAAAGTACGAAGGTTTGAAAGAGCCGGACTTGATCATTATGGGATTCTCAGCTCCGGATTGGATCAAAAAAAACTTTACAGGTAGTGTACCCAGTGAAGTCATGACCAATGCAAAGGTGCCCGTACTGGTTGTACCCGAAAAGGCAAAGATTGATGGAAAAATTGATCATGTAGCCTTTGCGACAACGTTTAGACCGATTGATCAAAAAGCACTAGACACTTTAATTGAGATTTTTGGGCCATATAATACCCAGATTCATTGCTTACATATTACAAAGAAAGGCGAAGATACATCCCCTTCAGATCTTGAAGCATGGCAGGAGAAATATCAATCAAACGATAATATATCCTTTGTGATAAAGGAATCACCTTCGATTCGTCGGGGAATTATGGATTATCTGAATACTAACGATATCGATATCCTAAGCACCGTAACCCGCCGTAGAAATATGATCCAAGAACTTTTTGATCATAGTTTAACTAAGAAGTTGTATTATCATTTGAACTATCCGATTCTAACATTTCAGGAACATAGCCTTAAATCGTAGCTAAACATAGGTCATCATTGAAATGAGAGAATGATCATCTAAAGACCGGTATTGCTTCATAAGATCAGCGGCCATACAGGAGTGGACTGGGATTACACCTACGATGTCACCTATATTGATCTGATCAAACCAATCCTGAGCAAGGCGAAGGACGCCATGTTCCTGTGAAACTTTCTTCATATAGGACTGACCATCATCGATTACAGTCCATCCACTTGCTGTCCAGCGTACAGGAAGGCCAAATACGAGTTTATCTTGATATGGAACACGGTCTTTTGAGAAATGAATACCACCTCCATAGAGGATAACTTCTTGTCGTTCGGGTTGCTTAGAAACAACAGGGCAAGCCATGACGATGGCTACATCCTGTAATGTACATGAACCAATAATCGTTTGTGTCAAATCATAAAATACAAAGTTACCAGGCCGCAACTCATTGATACCAGGAAATGATACCGCTGTGCTTGCTGAGGGGGTATCGCCATATGAAAAAATGAGATTAGGATCATCCTCCCGCAGGGTATTAACCATTGGCAGTAAAGACGCAATGC
>JABSSK010000007.1:0-5236 GCA_013214265.1 Saprospiraceae bacterium
CGCTAATTTGGCTTTGCCATCAGGGTTGCAAACAGGCATCTATCGAATGCGGGTAGCTTTGATGTGGGGGCTACCTCCAGATCCGTGTGAGACGTTCTATTGGGGGGAGGTGGAGGACCTTGCTTTGCAAATTCATAATGAGGCGGAGGGATGGTTCCCGGCAGTTATCCAGCCAACTAGCGGACTGGCTGCTGATGATCGGACCAAATCATTAGGTTTACAGGCTAATCCCAAACCGACGTCAGGAATGGTAAATCTTCAGTTCTACACGGAAGGGAAGTGGTACGGGCGTTGTACTGTTTTGAATACATTAGGTGAAATTGTTCATGCTGTAGATTTAGGGGAGGTCAAAGGTCATCAGCATATGTCTTTACATCTTAATCATCTTCCTGCTGGCTGGTACCAGATACACGTCGGAAATGAAGTACTACCTGTACATATCTTACGATAGGGTGTCAACTGGTTCTTCTTACCTACACGTACTTCGTACTTGTCATGGTTGCTTTTTGTTTGTTAACCTAAGGTAATTGGTTAAAATAAAAGACCAGACCACTAATAGTATGGGGATGCAAAAAGCTACCTGAGGATAGTCTGCGCCTTACGTCTTCGATGGTTAACATTTCTAGAGAAATATCTTCTCCATCATCAAGTTGTATACGTTGTGTTTCCTTGACGTTTTTTGCTATCGTATGGTGGATGTAGCTGTCCATAAATACTGGGTTCGAACCAACTTTTCCCATCACTTGCCAATGTTGTGTTGTGTGGCCTGTTTCCTCTGCTAATTCTCGTTTTGCTGCTTGGAGGGGTGATTCTCCGGGATCGATAATGCCTCCTGGAAGTTCCAGCGTGAAGGCTCTGATACCTACGCGGAATTGACGAACAAAGATCATCTTTCCTTCGATTGTTATGGGAACTATATTAACAGAGTCAGAGGAACGAAGAATAACCATTTTTTCTTCACTCCCAGGAATTCTCGGATTTTCAAAATATTCAAATTGCGCTGAGAAAAGCTTTAGGTCAATAGTATTTTCTGTTCGAATGTATTTCCAGCTGAATTCTTTACTTTTCATTACCGTTTTCTTGTTGAAATTGTACTTTTTCTTATAAAATATTACCGTTAAATATTTCATTATTCACATTAATCATGTATCTTTACTTTAACAAAAGAACAAAGTTTAGAGCTTACGCCTGAACGAAAGCGATACCTCTTCTAACCCTTTACTAAAGTACGCTAAAACGATCAGTACGTATAACTCAAAACTAACGAATCAAGTTAGGGTTTTTTCGATGAGTACGTATTGAAAAGGCCGTTTCGCCTCTGGCGAACGGCCTTTTACTCATTTATAGAATGATGATTAATTAAATGGTGTTTTATTCCTAATCAGGTTAAAAGTTTCTGAGAAACACGCTGGCATAACGAGGGGGGAAGCAACTGCACTTTATTCATCGCCATCAATAATAGCATCATCAATGATATCGTCCCCGTCCCCGTCTAGGTCTTCAAAACCATGTGTTTTTCCTTCTTTCATTTTTGGAGGTTCAGATCCTTTTTGGATGCGCATTTTTTTAGCACCTTCATTATGATAATCACCATCAGCAAACCTTTGCGCACGTGAGAAGAAGTCGTCGTGTTTACCCAGTTCACTTTCATTAAGTTTTTCTGCGCTATCCTCAAAAGAGTTGGTTCTTTTTTGGAGTATATCATTCATATCGTTGGCTTCCTGCGTGAGGTCATCCAAAGATTTTTCTTTATCGAGCTCGGTCTGAGCTTTATGCATTAAATCTTCACCTGCTATTTGCGCTTTATCCAATAATTCGCCTCCTTTTTCGAAGATTTTCTTTCCTACCTTTTCGGAGAGCGCACCAAATTTATCAAGTGCTTCACCTGATTTTTCCAGAAGTGCATCACCAGCTTGGGCTGATTTGTTGAGCAATTCATCACCAATTTTACTTAGGGTGTTTGAAGGGTTTGGTGTGTCATCGGGTTGCGTTGTAATATCCTCCATATTGCTAAAATTGAGACTATTATCCTGCTTTTGGGGTTCGGGAACATACTCGTCATCGGCAAATAATTCTTCCGCTTTTTAAACGATCTGTTCTTTTTTGTCCGTTATGAATTCATTCGCTTTTCCTTGAATTTCTCGAGCTTTATCTTCTGCTAGATCGAAAAAGTCTTCTGCTTTATCTTTTAACTCGTCAGAAGCATCCTCCACTTTCTTTTTGGAGGTTTGATATAATTCCTTGCCTTTATCACCAGCCTTATTAGCTGCAGATTTGGAGACAGATTTAGCAGCGAAAAGTGCTTTTTTCAATTCATTCAAAAATCCCATATTGGTTTCTGTTTTCTGTTACTTTAACAGTTAAAATAAGGTAATAATTAATCAATACACAATCATGGTCTACGAGTTGACTTAAATTTACGACGGAGGTATAGCGATATTTGGGTTTTCGATTCCCTTAAACTATTTCATTTCATCTGCTATAATAAGATCTGTCATGGCTCTGGTAGGCTATAAATGACCTAGAATGTTAGTTTTGGTGGCGTAGTTTATGCGTAACCATAAGAAAAAGATATGTGGATTATGGTTTGCGATAAGAAACTCCGGAAGTGAATTGTCATCCGTTAATGCCGACGCAAATATGTAAATCAAGACGGGTAATTTTTTTACCTTGACTGCAAACAAGAAAAATAATGATATACGATCAATTGGGGCAAACCAAGCTGCAGGTAAGTAAAATTTGTCTCGGCACTATGACATTTGGTGAGCAAAACACGGAAGCTGAAGGTCATGAACAACTTGATTATGCGCTTGATCAGGGTGTCAATTTTATAGATACAGCTGAGATGTATGCGGTTCCTGGGCGTAAAGAAACCCAAGGAAGTACAGAGCAGATTATTGGAAACTGGATTGCAAAAAGGAAAAATCGAGATAAATTTATTTTGGCAACTAAGGTAACCGGTCCGTCCAAGATGACCTGGATTCGGAACCCTTTGCGTTTCACTCGCAAACAAATCACTACAGCGATAGAAGGTAGCCTACAACGGTTGCAAACGGACTATGTTGATCTTTATCAGCTTCACTGGCCTGAGCGTAAGACTAATTTCTTTGGAAAAAGAAGTTTTGTGTACGATTCCTCTGATCCATGGGCGGATAACTTTCTGGATATACTGGAAACACTTCGAGATCTACAACAAGCAGGTAAAATTCGTCATTTTGGTATTTCGAATGAAACACCATGGGGGACTATGCGATACTTACAGGAAGCGGACAAGCATGATCTGCCCAGATGTATGTCGGTACAGAACCCCTACAGTATATTGAATCGATCGTATGAGGTAGGTATGGCGGAAATATCCATCCGGGAAAAATGTGGATTATTGGCGTATTCTCCTCTAGCTTTCGGGCTACTATCCAATAAATATCATGAGGGCATGGATACAGCTCGTGATCGGTTGAATAAATTCAAGCAGATGAGCCGGTATAATCACCAGACGGCTAGAGAAGCTGCTTCCGCATATTACGAGCTGGCACGTGAAAATGGCATGTCCCTAGCGCAGATGGCCTTGGCTTTTGTGAATAGTCGCCCTTTCGTAACCAGTAATATTATTGGGGCCACGACAATGCAACAATTGCGCGAAAATATTGCGAGTATCGATATCACATTGTCCAATTCAATAATACAAGGCATAGAAACCATCCAAGACCGAATTCCAAATCCAGCTCCTTAATACTATGCAATTAAAGCGTTTGCAATATTACTTCAAGGCCTATACTCGTTTTTTAAATCAAGAGGAAGCAGAAGAGCGACTGTATATCTGGGAATCACAAGCGGTATTTCAGGAGTACTGGAATCTGGATAGTCCGGATTGGACAAAAATGTATGATAATGCATTACAAAACACTACCAATCGTAGGCTTTGGAAAAGGGAGTCCTTTGAACCCAAACGGATCATGCTTCTTTTTCTCAGCATGGAACCTGAGTATGTCATTCAGGCTTTTAGGGATTTGCTCAATGAGGGTAAATCTGTAGATAGCCGGATGGATCGATTTGTTTTTTATTGTGATGAACTATTGGCCATGTACAAAGATCGGCATCCGCATTCTATTGAAAACAACCATTATCATGCGAATGATTACGATATGATTTCCTTGTATTTATCCTTTTGTTATCCTTTGGATTACGCACCTTACAACCTGGAAAGATTTACGTCTCTACTCAAACGCTTAGGTGTTGGTAACCTTCCAAAAGCGAATGATCCGATTCGTTTTTTTAAAGTGGTGAATACAATCTATAAACTTATGCAAAAGGAAGAGGAACTCATGTCGGCAAATCGACGCCGGATTGAGAAACAGAAAAAATGTTTTCAGGGTGAAAGCTTACTACTTGTCCATGACTTTATTTGCTTTGTGACGGACCCAAAATACGTCAATCAGAATTTGCTTAAGCTTTATGTTGGTAAATGATGGACAGTTTTTGCCTTATTACATAGACAAAAAATGCAAACTGATGCTATGGGTAAGAGAAGAAACTAAATAATCAGAGCACTAAATTCCTATAAAACAACCTTGTACCCTTTGCTAATAAAAAGCAAGCATCCAATTTTTTCTATCCATAAATAACGCATATATGAAGAATTTACCGCTGTTTTTCTTTTTAATTTTCTTTCCGTTTTGGGTTTGTGGTCAAGGGGAATTACTCCAATCTGGCCCTATGCTGGGTTATGCTGAAATGAAGGAAGTATTAATTTGGGTGCAAACCAAGGAAGCGGCTCAAGTACATTTTGATTATTGGGAAACAGAGAAGCCAGAAATGGTGTACAGTACAGCCCCCTACCAAACCCAAAAGCAGGAAGCGTTTACTGCTAAATGTATCGCTGATCAGGTGGAGCCAGGACGTTCATACACGTATGCACTTCGTATAAACAACAAACTCGTGGAGCGTCCCTATCCGCTTACGTTCCATACGCCTCCGTTATGGCAGTGGAGAACTGATCCACCCGAATTTACGATGGCGCTGGGTAGTTGTTACTATCGAAACGAAACGCAATACGATAGGCCGGGGAAGCCCTATGGGGGCGAATATCAAATATTTACGAGTATCTATTCTCAGGAGCCTGATGTTATGTTGTGGTTGGGTGATAACGTATACTTGCGCGAAGTGGATTGGTACAGCCGTACGGGCATCCTTCATCGTAATACGCATGCCCGCGCTTTAGTGGAGTTGCAGCCATTAC
>JABSSK010000007.1:5246-35397 GCA_013214265.1 Saprospiraceae bacterium
ATGATCATGATTTTGCGCCTAATAATTCGGACCGTTCTTTTATTCATAAGGATTTAACACTGGAAGCGTCTCAACTCTTTTGGGGTAACCCTTCCTTTGGACTTCCGGATCAAAAAGGGATTGCCACTTTTTTTCAATGGGCAGATGTTGACTTTTTTCTCCTCGATGATCGGTATTTCCGATCTCCTAATAATCGTAGATCAGGAACAAGAACGATGCTGGGCGAGGCTCAATTAGACTGGCTCATCGATGCGCTGGTAAAAAGTAGAGCACCAATCAAAATTATTGCTACCGGTGGGCAGGTGCTCAATACAGCACAGGTGAACGAAACGTATGCTAATCTTTTTCCTGAAGAGAGGGCTTATTTGCTTCGCAAACTGGAAGAGGAAAATATTAAAAATGTAATTTTCCTTACCGGGGACCGCCATCACACGGAGCTGAGCCATTATACGAATGGGATGGGTAACGAAGTATATGACTGGACGGTTTCTCCATTGACCTCTGGGGCTGCCAGAAACGTAACCGAAACGAATCGTATGCGTGTAGAGGGAACACTAGTTGAGGAAAGAAATTTTGGTCTGCTCAAGGTTTCGGGTCCGCGAACGGCCAGGGAACTGACGATGACGGTTTTGGATGTTGATGGAAATGAAAAATGGTCCAGGACTATAAAGAGCAAGCGGTAGGGTTTTTTTTGATCTACTTGTCAAACGTATGACTACAAAATCCGTTTTGATCATGCATATTGCGGCAAAAAAGTAAAATTATGAAATGGGCCATTATAATTGTGGGTATGATTAGCTTGGTATGGAGTGTCTGGTCGTGCTCGAGAACTGGAGAAAATGAGATTACAACGATAGATCCAGTAGACGAAATTTTGGCAACAACACTTGAAAAACATGGCAGCCAGGTGTTGAAGCATGCTGACCTGACTTTTACTTTTCGGGATTACCAATATACAATGATTCGAGATGGTGGCGTTTTTCAGTATGAGCGCCAGTTCATGGATAAAGAAGGACAGATTATTCGCGATGTGCTGACTAATGATGCTTTTACTCGATTCATTGACGGTGAAGAAACGAGCTTATCAGCGAAAAAGGCAGGTTCATATGGGCGGTCGGTGAACTCGGTTATTTATTTTGCTACTTTACCGCTTGCTTTGGAAGATCCAGCTGTTCAACCGACTTATTTGGGAGAAACGCAAGTAAAGAATAAGAGCTATCACCAGCTTAAAATTACATTTCGTCAGGAGGGAGGTGGAAAAGATTTTGAGGATGAATTTGTATACTGGATTGGTAAGGAAGATTTCCTGATTGATTATTTTGCTTATAACTATCAAACCGATGGGGGAGGGGCTCGTTTCAGAGTAGCTTACAATGAAAGGGTAGTGGAAGGCGTTCGATTTGTGGATTACAAAAACTACAAGCCGATTGAACCATCCATGGATATTGCAAAGTTTGCTTCGCTTTATGAGCAGGATGGCTTAAAAGAGGTGTCGGTAATTGAAACAGCAAATATTGTACTCACTGTAGACTAAATTTTACGCAACTTTTCTCTTTTCTTATACCGGAAAAACGGAGCCTTTAGTACTTTTGACGCCATGAACGCGAAAAGGCTGAAGGTTCTGGTTATTCGTTTTTCTTCTATTGGGGATATTGTACTGACAACTCCAATTGTTCGTTGTCTTTCGGAGCAAATAGGTGCGGAAGTACACTTCTTAACCAAAAAAAGTTTTGCTTCTATCTTGGAGGCTAATCCTTTTCTTACCAAAGTGCATACCATTGATGATAAGGTACGGGAGGTTATGGATGATTTGCGAGATGAAGCTTTTGATATGGTTATTGATTTACATCAAAACATTCGTTCGTTTCGCGTAAAGAGAGGCCTACAAGTAGCATCCTATACGTTTAATAAAATCAATATTGCCAAGTGGTTACGGGTCAATTTAAAAATTGATCGGTTACCTGATCGGCATATTGTGGAACGGTATTTTGATACGGTGAAACCAATTGGAGTTTATCCTGATGATAAAGGACTTGATTATTTTATTCCTTCAGGAGTAGAAGTGGACCTCAACCAGGTGGCTTCGAACTGGGGGGTATCAAATTCGGATTGGTTGGCTAAGCTTAGGGCGGGTAGGTATATCGGTCTGGTAATAGGAGCTGCACATGCGACCAAGCGTTTACCCAAGCACCAACTCATAGCTTTGGCGCGGCAATTACCGAAGCCTATTGTATTGTTAGGAGGCCCTGGTGATCGAGAGGCTGGGCTAGCTATAGCATCAGAGGTAGAAGGTGTGGTAAATACCTGTGGTCAATTTTCCTTGCATGGATCGGCTTCGTTGGTGAAGCAATGTACACACTTAATTACCCATGATACTGGTTTGATGCATATTGGTGCGGCCTTCAGAAGGAAGATGTCTGTAGTCTGGGGGAATACTATTCCAAGATTTGGGATGTACCCTTATTTGCCATTGCAAGAAGAGATATACCAGAATTTTGAGGTGGTAGGTTTAGGTTGTCGGCCATGCTCTAAAATAGGATTTTCTGAATGTCCCAAGGGTCATTTCAAATGTATGGAACATCATGATTTGGCAAAAATAGGAGCACAAGCAGATTTATTTTTGGCCCAAGCTTAGTGGTTCAATTGAGGCGGATGTAAGACATAAGGATATAAAAAATGTTAAATGATTTTGGGAGTGACCGGCTTTGTTCCTAATTTTTCGTTCTGATTCCAAGTTTTGAGTGAAAAGGCCTATCTTAAGCGATGCTGCAGGATTGCCTGTTCCGGTAGTTTCCAATTGACGATTCGCCACTCTGCATAAAGATAAAAGCGAATGTTAGTACGTAAAATCACCTTTATGACGGTACGCAAGTTTACGCTGTTGATGTGTTTTTTTTCTGTTCTTGCAACGGTGCATGCACAAGATTTACACTTTACGCAATATAATATGTCCCCACTTACCCTGAATCCGGCATTTATGGGGGCTTTTGAAGGTACGGCTCGTATCTCCGGGATATATCGAGACCAGTGGAGTAGTGTGCTGGACAACCAGTACACTTCCCCTTCAGTAGGAATTGCTGCCCCTATATTTCGTGGGTTTCGGGAGAATGACTGGGTTGGTGTCGGAGGTATATTAACATCTGATGAAGTAGGAGAGGGGGATTTAAAAGTCGGTGAAAATTTGTTGGGGATATCCTATCATTTAGCACTTGATAAAGAAGGTAATAACATGCTTACCCTTGGTATACAAGGTGGTAATGTGTCCAGAGAGCTTGATCCAACAGCTAATGGTCTGGTGTTTGCAGATGAGCTACCTGAGGATGTAGGTGGCGGCGGACTGGGCCTTGGGAAAGGTGGTGATCGATCGGTAAATAATCAGGTTTCATATCTAGATTTCAACGTTGGTGTGATGTTGCGTAGCCGACTAGAAACTGGTGATCTGGTTGAGGCAGGCGTCGCATTTAATCATATTACTGAGCCTAAATATTCTTTTATTTCAAGAAGTGGAGCCGGCACCAATAACAATGGACGGGATCGGCCAATGACCATTATTGCTCACGCTCGATACGACCGAGCGCTGACAGACAAATGGGGGATTGAACCTTCTTTTATGTTTCAGCAGACGGCAGGTTCTTCCGAATTCTTGCTCCAGGCACTGGCGGGTTATCAGCTCAATCCCGAATTCGAGCTTCATGCTGGTCCGGGGTTTCGCTTTGGGGACTCTGCACAGATTTTGGCTGGTGTTACTTACAAAGAGGACCTACGGGTCGGACTAGCATATGATATTAACGTTTCATCAGTAACAGATATCAGTAAGTATCGTGGTGGCTTTGAATTGGCTGCTACATATATTCTAAAAATATTCAAAGAGCCGGACGTTAAACCGGCTATTCTTTGCCCAAGACTTTAACGACTGGTCCGGTATGGATCAGCAAAAATGAAGGAAACCTATGAGATGTATCCTTTTTATGGCAATAAGTATGTTGATTGTAGGATCAGCATTTGCCCAACCCATTACAAAATCGACTTACCAGTCGATGATTCAGGTTGCTGAAGAAAAAATGGAAATACAGGACTATTATAATGCCCTGGACTACTATCAGCAAGCATATGAGGAAAAGGAAGATCGTGATCTGCTTCCCATGATCGCAGAACTAAGCTTGAAAGTAAGGGATTATGCCAAAGCACGACGCACTTACGCGAATGTATTTCGCAGAGATAAAGATGGTCGGTATAATAGCTTACGTTATAATTATGGCTTAGCCCTTAAAGGATATGAGCAACATGAAGAAGCGGTCGAGCAATTCCAGCTTTTTATCGATTCTTCTAATGATGAGGTTATGAAAGACTTGGCTCGCAACCAAATTACGGGATCCGAGATGGCCATGGCTTTTAATAATCAGCGCAATGACGAATTACCGGAACCAGATCGTGTAAGCCGAAAAATTAATAAAGCATTTTCGGAGTATGCTCCGGTTTACAGCCGTGGTGGGAACTTGTACTTTTCTACTTTTCCTTCAGAGGAGGTTATCATTGTTGAAACGGAGGGTTGTGAAGGTTGTTATTCTATGATCTATCAATCGAAAGCGGACAAAGATGGGGATTTTGGTGAGCCGGCAGAATTAGGCCCTAAAATCAATCGTCCGGGATATCAAACACGCGGTGTAGCGTTCTCAAAAGATGGAAACGCCATGTTCTACACTCAGGCTGAGCTACAAGGCAATGTTTTAAAAACAAGCCGAATATACCTTAGCGAGGGTGGAGATGATAACTGGGATGCAGGTAATGAACTTATCGGTGTTAATGGTGAGTGGTTGGCTATGCATCCGGCACCCGGGGAATTGTTTGGTAATGAGGTTCTTTTCTTTGTCTCCGATATGGATGGAGGAGAAGGAGGCCTAGATTTATATTACGCTACCTATAAAGGAGAAGGCGTTTATGGTGACCCCGTTAATCTGGGGCCAAAAATCAATACGCC
Organism: Saprospiraceae bacterium; assembly: GCA_013214265.1. GTDB lineage: Bacteria > Bacteroidota > Bacteroidia > Chitinophagales > Saprospiraceae > DT-110. The sequence goes on from JABSSK010000007.1 coordinate 10,225, forward strand.
AGGTGATGAAATTACGCCCCATTATTTTGATGGTACACTATACTTTAGCTCTGATGGCCATCCGGGTTTGGGTGGGCAAGATATCTTTTACACAGTTTGGAATGGTAGCTTTTGGTCAGAACCCAAAAATATGGGTGCGGGCTTTAATTCGGCTCAGGATGACCAATACTTTAGTCTGGACAATGAGGGATATAAAGGCTTTCTAACTTCCAATCGCCCTGGTGGTACTTCTGTTTATGCACGCACTTGTTGTGATGATATTTATAGTTTTGAAATCGAAAAAATTTCAGCCGATTTGGTTGTTGGAGTCTTTGATGCCAAAAAGAAAGTAATCAAAGGCGCTACCGTAGATTTGAAGTTGCAAGCAGCTTCTTTAACCCGAACGATTGATCAGCAAACCAATAGTCAGGGGAATCGCTTTGATTTTGGTCTTGATTTAGAAAAAGCTTACGCAGTCATAGCCAGTAAGGAAGGTTACATTTCTGATACGACTTTAATTGCTACAGTGGGGCTAAAGGAATCAAGAACGTTTGAGCATCGGTTTTATTTAAAGCAAATTCCAATTCCTGAGCCACCTGCAAAACCTGAAGAGCCTGAATACGATACGGTAACAATCGAGAAAGCGATCGTACTCGAAAATATTCTGTATGAGTTCGACGATGATAAAATTCTGCCAGCAGCGGAAAGTGATCTGCAAGTAGTACTGGAATTAATGTATGAATATCCAGACATGATTATCGAGTTGGGGTCACATACAGACAATCGTGGTGTTGATAGTTATAATCAGGAACTAGCCCAACGCAGAGCAGAATCAGCGCGAAACTGGCTCGTTGATCGGGATGTAGAAGCAGAACGAATTGTAGCCAAAGGATATGGGGAGGAAGCTCCTAAATCTGTGACCAAAAGGGTGGCGGATAAGTTCGATTTCCTAAATGAAGGTGACATCTTGGATGTTGCATTTATTGATGGCCTAGAAACGGAGGAACAAAAGGAAGACGCTCACCAGATAAATCGTCGAACAGAATTCCGAATTGTTGCCGGACCAACGAGTATTACCATAAAACGTACGCGTTTGCGCAAACAGGACGGGGATAATAAAACCAGTACTACTGCTCCCGCAGCAAAGCGAGATAAACGAGTACATCCATTATCCTCTTTGTATGGACGTACGACACCTGAATTGAAAGGGTTACCTATTATGGCATTTGATGACCGAACCCATGATTTCGGAAATATGAAAAGAGGTGATGTGCGGTCCCAAGTATTTACCTTCAAGAATGTAGGAGATGCCCCTTTAAGGATATCCGTAGTTTCAGCTTGTGATTGTACAACTACCGATTACCCTTCTAAATCAATTAAGCCTGGTGAATCGGGTGAAATAAAGGTAACATTCGATAGTACTGAAAAAGAAGAGAATGAAATCATAGATGTGGATATTATTCTGGAACAGAGTGATCCCGACGGGACACCTATTATTGAAAAACTTCGCTATAAGTACAATCTTACCAAGTAAGTTCCACCACCTGTTGAACCTATAAAAAGCCTCCTTACCTATCGTGGTAAGGAGGCTTTCGTATTGGAGTAGCACAGGTATCCCTATCCGTTCTGTATGGGTTACATACATTAACACTAAGCCTACTTAAAGGATGGTGTATTTGCTTCGTTTAGCGCTTAAACCTCTGCCATTCTCGAATGCTCTGTAAGTCTTGTTCATTCTTGATCAGGGCATGTAAGTGGGGCGGTAGTTCTTTACTCAAGTCGATCCCAGCAAGATCATTTGCTTGTATTTTTTCGAGTAATAATAATTTGAGCCAGTCGATGAGTTCGGAGGTGGAAGGTTTTTTCTTTATACTGGATATCTCACGTAAGCTATAAAAGTGTTTGAGTACGTTTTCAACTAAGTCATCGGCAAGATTGGGGAAGTGTACATCTAGGATGGACTGCATCGTGGGGCCGTCTGGGAACCGGATGTAGTGAAATAGGCACCGTCGTAAAAAGGCATCAGGGAGCTCCTTTTCGTTATTGGATGTAATAATAACAATAGGGCGGTGGGTGGCCGAAATCGTTTTTTGTAATTCGTACACATAGAATTCCATGCGATCCAGTTCGAGGAGCAAGTCGTTTGGGAATTCGATATCAGCTTTGTCAATTTCGTCGATCAACAAAATCTGAGGTTCATCGGCTGCAAAAGCTTCCCATAGCTTTCCTTTTTTTATGTAGTGGCCAATATCATTGACTTCGGGGTTCCCCAGTTGGGAATCTCTCAAACGGCTAACCGCATCGTACTCATATAAGCCTTGTTGGGCTTTAGTAGTAGACTTGATGTGCCAGCTGATTAGCGGTTTTTTCAGAAATCGGGCTATCTCGTGGGCTAGCAGGGTTTTACCTGTTCCGGGCTCACCTTTAACTAACAGTGGTTTTTTGAGGTGGATGGCAGCACGGACAGCTGTCTGTAGTTCGCGAGTTGCCACATAATTATCCGTTCCGGTAAAATGATTTTGCATGCTTTTTCTTTACGAGATAGACGAATAAAAAAGAAAATTGTTTACGAATTAAAGATACCAAAAAACCTCCTGTGCTTTGTAATTTTTCAGAAATAACAAATGTGCACTTCCCTGTACAGCTAAGCTTATTGCGTTAGCTAAACTATATGTCGTTGACCAAAGGTTAACGCTTATTTCCGGACGATAAGTATGGGTTTTAAAACAGCTTGCTGTGATCTAATGCTGCATAGAATTTCAACTTTTGGCATTTTATTGTTTCTGTTATCTGATAGCTTAATGGCGCAGATAACTGTGCACCGTAAAAGTATCGGTATGGATAGAAAATTGCATTTATTATGCATTGTATTCTGTTACTTTGCATCTCAGAAAAAGATGTAATGGAATATTTGCAGAATATACAGGATGGATTAAGGAATATGCATTGGGCGGAAATCGCTGCTGTATTTAGTGGGATCATCTATGTGGTACTGGCTGCACAAGAGCGTATTGCATGCTGGATCTTTGGTATTATTAATGGCATTTTTAGTGTTTACCTTTTTTGGCAAAGTGGATTGCTTGCCGAATCTTTTCTCTATATCTATTACATTTTGGCAGGTTTTTATGGTTGGTATACCTGGATATTCGGTAAGGGGGGTAGAGAGCGGCATGATCGCACGGTAATGGAGTGGTCGATAGGTTTACATCTAATTGTAATTTTGACAGGATTTATACTGTCTTGGGGTCTGGCATGGTTTCTTCGGGTATATACTGACGCTCAGATGGCACTTGTTGATGCACATACCACGATTTTTAGCTTTATAGCCACGTTTATGGTGACTCGAAAGGTTATGTCGAATTGGCTGTATTGGATTGTGATCGATACGGTATCGATATGGCTGTACAGTAGTAGGTCGCTATATCTGTATGCTTTACTGATGGTTGGGTATACAGTGTTGGCTATTTGGGGATACAGGCAGTGGCGAAAGCAAAATCGGGATGTTCTTTTGGTGAAAGACCTTTTAGGGTAGTGGCTTAGGTAGCTATAATGAGTTAAATTAGAATCGGTCTAAATAAAATCCTACAAGGGTTTAATAAGAAAAAGCACTTCTCATTTACCGCAAAAGAGTTCTATATTTGCACCAATTTTAAGCCCATAAAAAGACAAAAAACGACAACCTATAATAGTCGATAAAACAACTGTAAACAAAAAACATGAAGTCAGCTCATAGAAAAAGTCTCTTGTTGATCTTCGGATTATTCCTAGCAGATTTAGTCCATGCACAGAGCCAGGCCATTCAAGGTCAAAGTTGGTTGATATACCTCCTCCTAGCTGTAGCCATCCTGCTATTCTTTGTTATCGTAATACAGGTATCAGATAATTTGCTTGCCATAGAAGCTAAGCGATCAGGTATCTCAGAAAAAGCAGGAGCCTTCAGTATTTTCCCTTCCAGCAAAGAATTGCTGCCCAGCAGAAAGCCAAATTATGCTACTGATGAGCGTGTTATTCACTCCAGTAAAGGCTTCAATATTCTTCTAGAAGGAAATATTGAGAATGGTCAGGTAAATCAGGCCAAAGTTAATACCTATGCTATAAAGCCTCAAAACTTTATTGGAATTTCTCCTATTCCAAAGGTTACTGTTGAGGTAGGAGATACGGTCAAGGCAGGTGATATCATCTTTTTCGATAAGAAGAATCCAGAAGTAAAATATGCTGCACCGGTTTCGGGTGAAATCATTGAGATTAACCGAGGTGCAAAACGATCTATTGCGGAGGTTGTGATTTTGGCTGAGAAGAAGATGTCTTATCGGACTTACGATACACCTGATTTAGCGACGGTCTCTCGTGAGGATTTAGTACAATTTCTACTAGGAAGTGGTGTTTGGCCGATGCTGCGTCAGCGGCCCTACAATGTGATTCCCGATCCGTTAGTTGTGCCTAGAGATGTTTTTATTTCAACATTTGATTCGGGTCCATTATCACCTGATAATGGGATTGTAGTTGGAGGTCGAGAAGCTGCTTTTCAGGCTGGCTTGGACGTTTTGAATAAGCTTACATCCGGTTCTGTTTATTTAGGTCTTGATGCACGCAGTCAGACCGATGCGCCACACACTGCTTTTTCGGGTGCCCAAGGCGTGGAGAAAATCTTCTTTAGCGGCAAGCATCCAATCGGAAATGTTGGAGTACAAATTCACAACACCAGACCGGTATCTGGTAGTGAGGTGGTTTGGACGCCGGATGTACAGGCTGTGATTACATTGGGCGCCTTATTTTCTGAAAAGAAATTCAAAGCCGATCGCATTGTTGCGATAGTGGGGTCAGAAATCAAGATACCACAATACTTGCATACTTTTCAGGGAGCGCGTATCAGCGAATTGACGGATGGTAATGTTGCCAGTGATAATGTACGCTATATATCGGGTGATGTGTTGGCTGGTAAGCAAGTTGCTTCGGATAGTTTCCTGAATTTTTATGATGATCAATTAACGGTAATTGAAGAGGGTGACTATTACGAAATGTTCGGATGGTTGATTCCCATTGCGCCTAGACCTTCTATCTCGGGTACCTTCCCTAACTTTTTATTTCCGGGCCTTAAGTTCAAAGGAGATACGAACACTCATGGGGAGCGTCGTGCCTTTGTTAAAACAGGGGACTACGAGCGTGTACTGCCTATGGACATATACCCGCAACAATTAATGAAATCAATCTTAGTTAATGATATTGAGCGCATGGAGGGCTTAGGTATCCACGAATTGGTAGAAGAGGATATCGCACTTTGTGAATTTGTATGCGTTTCAAAACAGCCTCTGCAACAGATTTTGCGTGAGGGATTAGATAGAATGAGGGAGGAGGGGTAAGTCTGTTATTATGCTTGCGTAATAATTGATAACTAATTTTCCTATCCATTAAATATTAATGGTCAAAAGAAAAAGACCTTATGAAAAAAGCACTGCTTAATTTTTTCAGTAAAATCGAGCCAAATAAAGAAAAGCAACCATTATTGCATACGGCTTACGATGCCTTTTTCACTTTTGCATTTACACCTAATGAAACAACAGTTAATGGTGTACATATGCGTGACGGAATGGATCTGAAGCGATTGATGGTTCACGTGGTTTTGGCTTTGCAATTATGTTTTGTTTTTGGCACTTACAACATTGGTCATCAGCACTTTTTAGCGCTGGGTGAGTATACAGGCTTTCTGGAAGGCGCTCATCTGAAATTGGCACAAGGGCTATTAAAGCTAATTCCACTTTATGCTGTGGCCATGATAGTTGGACTAGGTATTGAATTCTTCTATGCGTCTAAAAAAGGACATGCTGTGGAGGAGGGTTTTTTGGTTTCTGGTGCACTAATTCCATTAATTATGCCTCCGGATCTACCATTATGGATCTTAGCTCTTTCTGTGGTTTTTGCCGTTATTATTGGTAAGGAAGCATTTGGCGGAACGGGCATGAACATATTGAATATTGCCCTATTGTCTCGTGTTTTTGTATTCTTCGCATACCCTACTACCATCTCAGGTGATGAGGTTTGGGTTTCGGGTCTTGTTGCCACGGCTGCTGGTTCAGGTGTAGAGTATGGGTGGTGGCACAATGTGTTCTTTAATGGCATTTTTGAGGCTTTTGGTTGGGCAACCTTTGATGCAACCGCTGTGGTTGCGGATGGTTACACAGGAGCAACGCCTCTCAGTCTTGCTTTCAAAGGAGGCTGGGAAGCGGTTACTGCCGAATATACAACAGCGCAAATGTGGTGGGGTACAATTCCAGGTTCGATCGGTGAGTCATGTAAACCATTGATTTTGGTAGGTGCCTTATTCTTAGCTGTAACGGGTATTGCGAGTTGGCGCATTATGGTAGGTATGTTATTTGGAGGCGTCGTAATGACTTTGATACTGAATGCATGGGGGGCGACTGAATTTATGCAAGTACCATGGTACTATCAGTTCTACATGGGCAGTTTCTTTTTCGCTATGGCATTTATGGCTACTGATCCGGTAACGGCATCAGGGACTACCACCGGGAAGTGGATATATGGCTTCCTGATTGGTTTTGTTGGGATGATTGTTCGCGTTATGAATCCAGCTTATCCAGAAGGATGGATGTTGGCTATTATTTTCATGAACGTCTTTGCGCCATTGATTGACCATTACGTCATTGAGGCTAATATTGGCCGTAGAAACAAGCGCGCCCTAGCTGTAGCAGCAACAACAAAAGGAGCTTAATTCAAGCCACGAGTTGGGTGTTGATATTGTAAACCAGTAAATCCCACAATTGTGAATAATAACAGATATGTCCTAACATTTATTCTGATCATGACAGCTACTGTGGCTGTACTACTGACAGGACTGCGGGAAGCGACCAAAGCGAGAGCTGACCGAAATGAAGATATTTTTAATAAACGCGCTATATTATCGGCGATCGCTACTAAACTCGACGAGCCAGTCAAATCAATGACGGATGATCAAGTCGTACAAATTTTCCAGGATGATATGGAACAATTGGTACTTGATATGGAAGGTAACGTTCTTGAGGATATAGCAGCTGAGGAAATTGATATGGCAGTAGAGCGCAAGAAGCCTGAGAGTAATCGCAAATTACCACTCTATATCTACAAAGCAAACGGTAATAATACCTACATTCTTTCGGTTCGGGGCAATGGCCTTTGGGATGAAATATGGGGTAACATTGCTTTGGAAAGTGACCTGAACACGATAGCTGGTGCCGCTTTTGATCACAAAGGTGAAACACCTGGACTGGGGGCAGAAATCAAGGATAACCCTAAATTTTCACAACAGTTTTCGGGTAAAAAAATCTATGCAAATTCGGAGTTTGTTTCCATTGATGTTGTAAAAGGCGGTGCCAAAGCTGATAACCAACACGCAGTGGACGGTATCTCTGGTGCAACCGTAACCGCTGATGGTGTTGCTGAGATGTTGTACCGAGGTATTAAGTATTATGAGCCTTATTTGAGTCAGCTTCAGCAGAGCTCTATGGTGTTACCTGCTGAACAATAAACCCATTTGATCCATCCGACTTAATTATAATTAGCATGGCTGAAACAATCGTAAAAGAACAAGTAAAAGACAAAGAGCCATTATTTGGAAAAAAGGAGCGTCAGTTATTGTCTGATCCTTTGAATGATAATAATCCGATTACTGTACAGGTCTTAGGAATTTGCTCTGCCCTGGCGGTGACCTCGCTCGTATATCCTTCTTTAGTAATGGCGGTAGCGGTCGTTTTTGTAACTGCTTTTAGTGCATTATTTACTTCATTACTTAGAAACTACATACCAAAGCAAGTTCGACTAATTGTACAACTTGTTATCATAGCTACTCTAGTAACAGTAGTGGAGTTGACCCTAAAGTATTTGAATTATCCGGTATACAAACAGCTTTCGGTATACATTGGTCTGATCATTACCAACTGCATTGTCATGGGCCGCTTGGAGGCATTCTCAATGGCGAATAAGCCTTGGCGTTCTTTCCTTGATGGTCTAGGTAATGGTGTAGGTTATGGTGTGATTCTGGTTATGGTAGCCATTATTCGGGAAATATTCGGTAAAGGCACCCTGTTTGCCGGTAGTCCGATTGAATTGGCACTGATTGGACCCTCCGCTGACTATTTCATCAATACAACTACAAACACTTGGTTTAGCTGGTACAGTAACAATAACCTTATGGTTCTTCCAGCAGCAGCTATGTTTATCATTGGTGTTATGATCTGGATTCAGCGTAGTTATAACACTAAATTGGTAGATGTTTCGTAATGCCTACGAAGGCATGTTTGTTAACCACCACAATTCAAAAAAATGGATTTTGTAAATATATTTTTAAAAACCGCCTTCGTAGAAAACTTGGTACTAGCCTACTTCCTAGGTATGTGCTCTTACCTTGCGGTTTCGAAGACGGTAAAAACTGCTTTTGGTCTGGGTTTAGCCGTGATTTTCGTTCTGGGTATTACAATGCCAATTAACTGGCTGATCAATACATACCTACTAGGAGAAAATGGTGTCTTTGGGACAGATCTAACTTTCTTGCGGTTTATTCTTTTCATTGCTGTGATTGCATCTATGGTGCAGTTGGTAGAAATGATTGTTGAAAAATATTCCCCTTCACTTTACACTGCTTTGGGTATCTTCCTACCGTTGATTACCGTGAACTGTGCAATTCTAGGGGGATCTCTATTTATGGTTTCTCGTGAATATAACTTCACAGAATCACTCGCTTTCGGACTGGGTGGTGGTTTTGGTGGGTTCTTAGCTATTATTGCTATTGCGGCTATCCGTGAAAAAATCCGTTACTCCAATGTTCCTCCAGCATTACGTGGGCTGGGGATGGCTTTTATTCTTACTGGTTTGATGGGAATCGCTTTTATGAGTTTGATGGGTATTGACCCAGCTGCATTCTCTGCGAATTAATTATTGTGCATTGATAAATTACAACCCGAATAAAAATGACGCTTTTAGCATTTAGTTTTTCTACCATATTATTCGCGGTACTTGTTTTTAGTCTCGTGATTCTGGCGCTGGCCTTCTTGTTGATCTTTGCAAGAAAACAGCTTGTACCACAAGGCGATGTAAAAATCGTTATTAATGGGGACGAGAGTAATCCGATTACGGTACAGCCTGGCTCCTCTTTATTGGGTGCACTTTCAGATAATAACATATTTCTGCCTTCTGCTTGCGGTGGTGGTGGAACATGTGCTATGTGTGAGTGCCATGTCGATCAGGGAGGTGGAGAAGTTCTTCCAACCGAATTGAACCACCTTACGCGGCGTGAAGCTGCTGAAAACAAGCGCTTAGCCTGTCAGGTGAAAGTTCGTGAAGATATGGAAATCCGTATCCCTGAAGAAATCTTCGGTATCAAGAAGTGGGAATGTGAAGTCGTTTCTAATTACAACGTAGCTACCTTCATCAAGGAATTTGTAGTGAAACTGCCAGAAGGAGAAACCCTTGATTTCGAATCAGGGGGATATGTACAGATTGATGTACCCCAAATTACAGTTGATTTCAAAGACTTTGATATTACTTCTCATCCAAGAATGGAAGCCAAAGACTTCAACCCCGACTGGGATAAATTCAAGATGTGGGAGCTATCGATGAAGAATGATGAAGAGCAGTTCCGTGCTTATTCTATGGCTAACCACCCAGCAGAAGGTAATATTGTAATGTTGAACATCCGTATTGCCACACCACCTTTCGACCGTAAGGCTGGAGGATGGATGGATGTTAACCCAGGGGTTTGCTCTTCCTACGTATTTAGTCGTAATCCAGGTGACAAAGTAACGATCTCTGGTCCTTACGGTGAGTTTTTCATTAAGCCTACCAAAAAGGAAATGGTCTATATTGGGGGAGGAGCCGGAATGGCACCATTGCGCTCACATATTTTCCACCTTTTCCACACCATGAAAACGGATAGAAAAGTATCTTATTGGTACGGTGGACGTTCAAAACAGGAGCTATTTTATTTGGAAGATTTCGACAACATCGAAAAAGACTTCCCCAATTTCTCTTTCCATGTAGCCTTATCGGATCCACTACCTAATGATAATTGGGATGGACCTACAGGCTTTATCCACCAAGTCGTACTGGATAACTATCTGACTAACCATCCGGAACCGGAAGAATGTGAGTATTACTTATGTGGACCTCCTTTGATGCTTGCAGCTGTTCAGAAAATGCTGGATGATCTGGGTGTTCCTGAAGAAAATATTGCATTCGATGATTTCGGATCCTAATATAGGATTAGGCTTTTGCCAAAAAGGGTTGCTCGTTCTTGAGCAACCCTTTTTCTTTTTATTTACCTAAGGTGGTATAATGGACTTCATGTTTAGTTCTGGATCAAAAGCCTGGTTTACCCATTTTTGCCTTATGGTGATTATAAGTTTTTGATATGCCAATAAAAGGGGAATAAAGTTACTTACCCTTTCTGCTAATACACGATATAAAGCGATGCAAGCAGGGACATCAAGGGTAAGGATACAACTTATGTTATCATCGGGTTTTAGTTGGTAGGTACGAATGCGAATTCAAGCAATATATTCTTTTCCATCGTGCTGTGCTGGAGTATGACATATCCACACGGAAACCACAAGCCATAACCGGAACGATATTTCAACCTAGCCTTTTTCAAACAAGGCCTATTCTTTCGTAAATACCTTCAATTCCACTCTGCGATTCTGTTCATTAGGCCGATCATCTCTGATTTCTCCATAGCCTTTCATAGCGATCCGACTTACAGGAACTCCTCTTTCCATTAGGAAGAGGGCTATTTTTTTAGCTCGTTGTTCCGACAGGGCCAGATTGTATTGATCTTCTCCGATATCATCGGCATAGCCATTAATTTCTACCCGAATAATATCCTTATCCTGAATCCGATCTACAAAGTCTTGTAACGCTGGAATATCATCATAATTGACTTCATCGGAATCGAACTGAAAGAAAATAGTATGAAAATACCTTTTAGTCAGACTAATTTTTCGAGGTTCGGGATCGGGTTTCGGCAATTTATTTTCTTGGGGTGGCGCAGGTAAGTTCACCGGAACGAGATTGATTGTGAGGGGATAGAACGTTTTATTATCCCACTCGGGTATGTCAAATTGCTGATCATAAGGCCGATAAGTCCTCTCGTCGATTCCGATAGGTAAAAAGCTATTTGCCGGAAGGCATAGAAAAAATCGACCGTCTTTTTCTGTTCGTAAAGATTCACGTCCTGTAAATTGAACCCTTACTTCGATTCCTTCTTGGGTGATGGAATCTTTAACATATGCTTCAACAAAAGTCATAGGATCGCTGGTGAGGGCTTCTGTAAGTTCAACTACATAAATATCCATTCCTCCATATCCGCCAGGACGATCAGATGCAAAGTAGCCTGTACGGCCATCAGCGGACAGGAAAAAACCCAGTTCGCGATAGGCGGTATTTACTTTAGGACCAAGGTTTAGGGGGTTTGTCCATTGACCAGCACCGTCTTTTCGACTCATAAAGATGTCCTGGTCTCCTCGTCCCAGATGCCCTACAGAGCAGAAATAAAGGGTTCTTCCATCATTGGTTATGAAGGGTGACTCTTCGTCCTTTTCTGTATTTACAGTAGGTCCCATATTAATTGGGTCACTCCAGTATCCATCTGTGGTGAGGCGACTAAACCAAATATCAGACCCACCATAGCCACCTGCTCGGTTACTGGCGAAATATAAAGTACGACCATCACAAGAGATAGAAGCTTGTGACTCCCATTTATCGGAATTAGATGTACCATTTAAAGGATTGACAGCCTCCACAACATCACCACGAACACGTGCTTCCCAAATATCACAGGGGCCCATAACACTGTCGCGGTTACATGCAGTAAAGAACATTTTTCTGCCGTCTCGCACCATAGTGCTCATCCCTTCATTTTCATCGGAATTGAATGGTTCACCTACAGGGCGTGTTTTACGCCATTTATTATTTTCATAATGACTAACGTACAGGTTTTCATCTTCACGGAAACCCCTCCGTTTGGTATAGAACAGCATTCTCTGATCGTTACTCAGGAAAGGGAAATATTCATCAAAACGAGAGTTGATTGTATTCCCCATATTATAAACCTGAACCTCATTTTGAAAGGTGCTACTATCCTGACTCACTTGACATGCTTCGATAGCTGAGGGTAATCGAGAAAGTAATTCGACTTCTAAAGCTTGTTCTTTTTCTCCATTAACGGTAAACTCTACCAAGGGAACTACCTGCAATTGATCAAATTTATCGAAGTAAAAAATGGCGGTTGCATAATCCCCAATTCTATAATAGGCCTCTGCAACCTGATAATAAAGCACACGAGAAAATCTGGGGTCTTTTTCTAGTATATTTAAGTATTGATTCAATGCTAATTTGTACCTGTTCTCTAGGGCATGGGATAAGCCTATTCCTCTTTGGGCTGCCCGCAGGTCAGGTTTGACCTTGAGTGCTTTCTCGAAAAGCTTTATGGCTTTGTTATAGTTTTTCTTAAGAAGGGCAATTTCGCCTGCTTGATAAAAGGTGATGGCACGTCCAACATCTTCTTGCGCTAAGGACGATACTGGTGTTATCCCCAAAATAAAAATGAGTAGCCAAAATAAGCTCACTTTTTGCATGCAGCGTACGATTAAAATGATTGGTAAGGTTTCTTTCATAGGCAATGGACATTTTTCAGGATACAGTACAAAATAACATTTCCCTGTAGTTATTAGTGAGGGAATGGCCATATACAACCGATTTACCCGAAGTGGGGTATATTGACCGTTGTTATTCTTTATGTGGGTGGATTACGAAAAATATGTGGCATTTGAGTATACCCATTTCATTAAACTAATGAATGGCAGAGCTTAATGTAATGTCCTTGCGGAAAGGCCGTAAGCTTAACGTATTCATCTCACTATGTAGGTTTTGAATATGTACAATGGAAAATCCGCTGAAATTACTAATACTTTTCTGTACAATAGGATAAGAAACGTAGAGAAGAAGAGCCTTATCATTATGCAAAGAATAATGATAGGGGTATGCCCAAATGCGCACAGGTCATTACATCATAGATCTTGTCTTTTCAGCAAAAAACCTGGGTTATTGTGGTAGAGATAAAGACCTGTCAAACAGGTCTTTATTTTATTATTGGTCTGCCGGGCCACTGCTCTTCCGCATCATAACTACAATATCTTTTGTTTTACTGTTGTTAATGACTGGAACAGGTTGGATTACTTCAAAGATCTTCATACCTGCAAAATTAATAGCTGCTTTGAGAACAAAATTCCCATTCTCACTGAGTTGTTCAGAATCATAAGGAACCTGAAACTCCAGTGGGATTTGGTTACCTTCCGATAAAAAATCAATGGAAGATATAATCTTGTCTTCGTCCGCCTCAGCTATATCAACTAAAGAGACAACGATTTGGGCATCAGGGGGTAATGACTGCCTTTCTCGGTAGGATACGACGCCAGAAATGGATGTTGACTCCACAGTTTCGGCGTTAGCGTTAGCAGTTGCATCCCCTTCTTCTTGGTTGCTACAAGATGAAAATCCGAGCAACAAAAGCATAGACCAGAAAAATGTTCGATTCATAGATGAAAAGTTAAATACTTGGGATAATCAGTTACGTAAAACGAATATAAAAAGGTCCTGTATAAATATTCTATCCCATGACCCTTTTCAAGGCGTCATTAAATGCTCCAACCTCTTGCAAACTACCGGTACTGATTCGGCACCAATTGTAATAAGGTGGGAAGGGGCGTCCAACTGCTATTCCTTCCTGTAGCATTTTTTGCGAAAAGTCATGAATGTGTTGACCTGTTTTAAAGAAAATAAAATTAGTTTGTGACGGGATATACTCAAGGTTAAGATCGTCTAGAGTCTGGTAGATTTGGTTTTTAGCTGCTGTATTTTTTTCAAGACTAAAGCGATAAAAGTCTGGATCATCCAAAGCTGCAGTAGCTGCAAAAAGCGCGGGGGTATTGGTGAAAGCAACGACTTTCTCTTTTAGTCTGTCCGCTATATCGGGTCGAGCTATGAGATAGCCAATTCTGATTCCAGCTAGGCCATATACCTTAGAAAAGGTACGTGACACAATTACATTGGCATCTTTTTTTACGAGTTCGACCATAGAAGGGTAGTCGCTTTCATCAATGAAATCATAATAGGCTTCATCAGAAAAAACAACGGTCTTTTTTGCAGCGCTTTCGCAAAAATCTTTTACCTGTTCTGCGGGTAATAAGGTGCCCGTAGGATTGTTAGGGTTACATAAAAAAATAAGTCCGGTCTGACTGGTTATACGGTTTTCCATGGCTTTTAAGTCATGTTCCAATCGGTCATTTAGCGGGACGCGATGAACATGGCCACCGAATTGTTCCGCATAACGCATCAGAGCTTGAAAAGTAGGGTCGGCAGCAATAATTTCCTTACCCCCCTGACCATAGATCATTCCAGTTATTTTTAGTCCTTCGGTAGAACCACCTGTCACAACGATATGATCTGTAGTGACCCCTTCTTTTTCTGCTAGTTTGGTAACTAATTGTTTGAGGTAGGTTCTGGGGTAGCGGCAGGCCTGATCAAAATGTTTGATCATAGCTTCTCTGACTTTAGGTGAAGGACCATAAGGGTTTTCGTTGGCACTAAGCCTAACCGGCTGGTCAGGAAGTATTGGCCTGGGTTGAAACGTAGTTGCTTTGGCCAGTTTAGGGGCGCCACCTGTAATAGCAATTAATGAGGCCAAACTACCCCTTTGTAGCCACTGCCTCCGGTTTAGTGTATTCATTTTTCTTTTTAAGATAGTAAGAAATTAGAAGGCCTTAATAGAAAGGGGTTTGATTTTTGAGGATAACGATCAAGTAGCTCTAGAATGGCCAAGTTGCCATTAAGGTATGTTAACACTGCAACACGTATCGTAGCCTGCAACCCTTGAGGCTTTACTATGTAATCGTATAATATAGATTTACCCTTCCCGTAACAAATTGTGAGGGCATCTGTATAGATACCTTTTGCGAATGTATTTGGAGAAAAAGGCATCTATAACAACACCAACTGGTATTTTATTTATTAGTGGCATGTAGAATATAAGGGCCTAAACTGAGCACATAACCCAATCTGGCCACTGATAGGATACAGTGTCATGACATGATAAAAAGAAGTTAAAAAAAAGTATGAAAGAAGGAAGTTTATGTTTGTTGGTCTAAAATCAAAAAATGTTTTCTAAATTTATAGCTGATAACGGTGCCGGATTTTCCCCTCGGAAAAAATGGTGAAAAGGGAACCTTGTGTAAATCAAGGACTGTACCCGCAGCTGTAAGCTCTTTTACACGTTGAAGTCTACTTGCCACTGTATTTTACGGGAAGGCATCTTCAACAGGAGTAAGTCAGAAGACCTGCCGATGTCAATGTATCACAATCGTTTTCGGGCTAAAGACGGGGTGAATGAAGAATCGGTAAAATCTCTTCGAGGTAACATCAACAAAGTACGATTGAATGTTCGTTTCATTGGTCATGAATCAATGTTTGTCTTCTGTTTCGTTCTTTTTGTAAGGATCTGGAAGGATGCTTAGCCATCATCTTCACCTCCCTTGGTCTGCTAATTGCAGATTTATGATAAGGGTGTACTGTACTCCTATTTTTTTAACGGTTTTGCTGCTTGGTGGGCAACATCCCAACTGGTGCCAAGAGAGCATAGTGGATAGTGTTTTCCAGTTAGAGGTTGTGGAGATAGTTGGGCGTCCGTTTATGTCGACCGATTTAACAGACAAGGTTATACGTCTGACAGATGCGGAGGTAGCCGCTTTTCATATGGAAAGTTTATCAGGAACACTCCAGTCGCTGGCTGGCGTTGCGGTAAGGCAGTACGGGCCAGCCGGAATTGGTACCGCTTCCTTTCGAGGAGGTAGCGCTGCACAAACATCGGTGGTTTGGAATGGCTTTCCCATTCAAAACCCAATGCTTGCTCAGGCAGATCTTTCCTTAATAGCTACGGGACAATTTGACGAGATAGGCCTGCATTATGGGAGTGGAAGCTCTTTATGGGGAAATGGAGCTGTTGGAGGTACGATTACTTTACGAGATATGCTTACTTCTATGAGTGGCAGCCGTCTTGCTCTTCGCTCCGGAATGGGCTCTTTTGGTTTTCAACAGCATGGCCTGAATTGGGAAATCGGCGGCCGCAACTTGTCTAGTCAGATAAAACTACTTCGGCGCTCGGCCCGTAATGATTTTCAATATGTTGATCTTTTTGGTGAAGAACAGCGCTTGGATCATGCCCAGACAATCCAAAATAGTATTCAATTTAACCCTTCATTTCGGTGGCGAAATCAAAAGGTTTCATTTTATAGTTGGTGGCAAAATGCGAGTAGGAATATTCCCCCTACGAAGGTACAACCCAGGAGTGTTGCCCACCAGGAGGATGAACAATTACGAATGGCATTGGCTTATGCACTGGAAAAGGATGATTGGTCCTTTCATGCTCGTGCAGCGAGGCTTGAAGATCGGGTTTCTTATCAGGATTCTCTTCTTGATCTTTTTACGAATAATCGGGCTTTTCAATGGTGGGGCGAGATCGCTGCCAAAAAAAACTGGACAGGAGGCCACCAACTAGAGTTACTGAGCCAATATAATCATCAAATTGGGCGGTCTGACTCCTATGTTGCGGGGCCAAATGTACGATCTAACACAAGTGGAACCCTACGATATACTTTTCAGAAAGGGACGAAGTGGATGATTTCTGGTCGTTTGCGTCAGGAGTGGAGCGATGGCCAGCGGCTTCCGGTTATGCCATACATCGGTTTCTATTCGGCAGTGCTCCCTTATATGCAGATTAAGGGAAGTGTTTCAAGAAGCTATCGGCTACCCGGATTAAATGATATGTTCTGGAACCCAGGTGGAAACCCAAGTTTACGTCCCGAAACAGGTTGGGCACAAGAACTCGCGGTTCAGGTACAGCCACTGCCTGTAGTGAGCTATCAAATCACAGGCTTTCACCGTAATGTCATGGATTGGATTCAATGGGTACCAGGAGCTAGCTTTTGGGCACCAGAAAATATTCAAACGGTGACAAGCAAGGGTTTAGAGCAGGAGCTGACAATGAAGCATCATTCAGCAAACGCATCAAAACATTTACGTGTATCCTATAATTGGGTCAGATCGACTGATAAAGGCGACGATCCTGCCATCACTGGGCGCCAGATTATTTATATACCGGAGCATCAGTTGGGTCTGCAAGCGCAATGGAACTGGACAGAGCTGATGGTTCGGCTCGGTTATCAATGGAATAGTCGACGATTTACCACAAGGGACCACAGCAGCGAGCTAGCCGGTTTTCATTTAGGTCAACTTGCTTTTGGGTGGCACAAGTCTTGGTAAAGCGTATCAACGGAATGGATGATGACCATACAAAACCTTTGGGATACCCAATATGAATTAGTCGTTAACAGGCCTATGCCTGGACGAACCGTAACCATTGGGGTGGTATTCAATTGGTATCAGGAGAACAATTAATAAGAAATAACTAAAAACCAAATGAGATCATGGTAAAAAAATTACTTTTCACTTGTTTTTGTGTATCTCTTCTGACTATGCTAAATAGTCAGATCATTGCTGATTTTGAGGGTATTCTCTCTGCTGGTGATAGTATTCAAAATGGCGCCGACGGTACCACATTCATTGAAAGTGGTGCGGCTGTTTTTCCGATTACCTACAATCCTGATTTTGGAGGATACTGGGATACAGACTGGGCGGTTTCACAAGTTAAAGATGATTCTACTCAAGGCTTTTCAAATCTTTTGGGAGCTATTACAGGTATTGGTAATCGGGGATCAGAGACCTATCTGGTTGGCCAAAAGAATATGGTAATTGCGTTAAAGGATGAAGCGGTAGGTAAACCCGCTAGAGGGATGTACGTAACGAACACCACCTATGCTTATTATAGTATGATAGAAGGTGATGCTTTTGCCAAGAAGTTTGGCGGAGAAGATGGTACCGACCCTGACTTTTTTGCATTAAATATTCATGGCGTCTTGAATGGAATGCCTACGATGGATACGGTTACTTTTTACTTGGCTGATTATCGTTTTGCTGACGATAGCCTAGATTATATAGTTGATAGCTGGACATACGTGGATTTGCAACCCTTAGGTCCGGTAGATAGTTTGATTTTCATGTTTTCCTCATCTGATGTGGGTGATTTCGGAATAAATACACCGCTTTTCTTTGCTATGGACGACGTTATCATGGCAGAACCAGCAGCTAGTCCTGATTATGTTATTGACTTTGAATTTCCTTTCTTGGGTCTTGATATAGGTGACCAAGGCGAAGGCGGAATTGAAGGTTTTGACTACGGATCGGTATTCTTCCCTAACGTCTACGAAACTGAATTTGGTGGTTATTGGGCTGATGGATGGGCATTATCCAGCAGAAGGGATTCTGTAACTTCTGGCCCACCGTCTTTATTAAGTGCCATAACCGGAGAAGGTCAGAACGAGTCCTTACAATATATGGTAGGGCGGCGTGATGCGATCATGAGACTGAATGGAATGAGCAGAGGAAGTGTTCTGCAAGGGTTGTCAATTACCAATACCACCTATGCCCATAATAGTATGCGTGATGGTGATGCTTTCGCCAAAAAGTTTGGTGGGGATACGGGGGCTGATCCTGATTTTTTCTCAGTAACCATTAAAAAGTACCTTAACGGCACTGCTGGTACGGATAGTGTTGTATTTTATTTAGCAGATTTCAGATTTGAAGATGACAGCCTGGATTACATAGTTGATGACTGGGAATATGTGGATTTGCAATCATTAGGACCGGTGGACAGCCTTATGTTTATCATCCGGTCGAGTGATGTGGGTGATTTTGGTATTAATACACCTGCTTATTTTGCGATTGATGATTTGACTCTTGCCGATCCAGCCACCATGACCGGTGTGGTAGCGAGTGATCCGTCCATATTATCTTGGGCCACAAACATTGAGGTAATGCGTGGTCCCGAGGACTTAAGTGATCCTACTTCTCTTGTTGTAAGTTCAGGTACTCCAGAGAATGCGGTTGGGCCTTATTCGTCGTCATCAGTAAGTTTAGGCGATGGGGGCGTTGCAGAGGTTTCTTTTGCGGGACCTTTATACGATGGGCCTGGACCTGATTTTGTTATTTTTGAAAATGGATTTCCTTCTGGCGGTGCTTACTTTTTGGAGCTTGCCTTTGTAGAAGTCAGTTCTGATGGTGAGACGTTCATTCGTTTTCCGGCTACATCCCTTACGAATACAGAGAGTCAAGTTGGTCCTTTCGGTTTGCTACGACCTGAGCAGTTGAGAAATTTAGCAGGTCAGTTTCCTGGCCAGATCGGAACGGCTTTTGATTTAAGTGAATTGGTCGGTATGGATGGAATAAATGTAGATTCTGTAACGCATATTCGGATTATAGATGTGGTTGGAAGTGTTGATCCAGCTCTGGCAAGCTTTGATCGTGATGGAAGAATTATTAATGATCCGTTTCCTACTCCCTTTCCTTCAGGTGGTTTCGATTTAAGTGCAGTGGGTGCAATTCATATATTGGAAACAACCCGTACTGTTGCACGTCAGGTGAAGCCAATTGAGGTTTTTCCGAACCCAACAGCTGACGTTATTCGAATAAAGTCCTTGAATCAAACAGGTGAAGGGTTGATTTTTAATACGAACGGGCAATGTGTAAAGTCATTTGCTATCGATAGCAATAATGCAATCGATATGAGTAATCTTCCGGTAGGTTTATATTATCTACTTGTAACAACATCGGACCAAACGTATTCAGCACGTATTGTAAAACAATAATCTTCTGATTTGGCCTTTCTCGGTAATTACATGCTTAAGAACAGATTGCTGAGGAAGGCCAATTATAATCTATTGGTGTTCTGATGACAGGCATCTATGTTATTCTATCTTTAATTTTTCTTTCAGTAAAACAACCATATGAGACGCCTAGCAGCTAAAATTACACTTGTATTTTTTATGGGGCTTCTTGCTGGCTGTGGCTCAGACTCTAATGATGGGATGGTAGAGGTGGAGCCTATAGTTGAGGTTACCAACCGTGTGGTGGTGGGTAATGAGGGTGGATTTACGTACGGTAATTCGAGTTTGCAAGTAGTTAATCCTAAATCAGGGGATGTTTCGTTGGAGGTGTTTCAGCGGGCTAACAATAGGCCTTTAGGGGACGTCCTTCAAGATCTTCAATTGATTGCAGGGCGATACTATGCAGTTCTGAATAATTCGGGGCGTATCGAAGTTATAGATACCAGTAATTTTCAACAAATTGGAAGTATTACTAATCTTACATCTCCTCGTTATATTTTACCCGTATCGGAGCACAAGTTTTACGTCACTGATTTTTTGGCACAAGCCATTCATATTATTGATCCTATTGTTTTTGAAAAGACCGGATCCATTCCTTTATCTGGATGGACGGAAGAACTTGTTCTGGTTGATGGTGAAGTTTGGGTGACCAACCGGCAATCGAAATATGTTTATGTGCTTGATCCTGTAATGGATCAGGTTATTGATAGCTTACAAGTTGCTTATGGCTCAGGCGCACTGGGGCTGGATACAAATGAAAGATTGTGGGTGTACTGTACTGGTGATCTCATTGGAACTCAAGAGGGAGGATAATATCAGATAAATACATCAAATCGGCAAATTGAAAAATCATTTCCCTTATCTGCGAATGGGGGGCTTTTTCCACGCTTGGCCTTTGATGCCAATCGCGACTCCATTTTTTTCTTTCAAAATGGTATTCGGGTCATGGATGTGTACGCTGAAAGCTTACCTACGGACTTGTTTATTCCTACCGAAGGTCGGGTTTGGTATGGTATGGGCTATAACCCGAATGCCCATGAATTGTGGCTTTCTGATGCTAAGGATTATCAGCAAGCCGGTACAGTTTATCGGTTTGGTAGGGATGGAAAGCATCTTTCTAGCTATGAAGCAGGTATTATTCCTTCAATTATCCGATTCTTTCAATAGATATTGCTTATCCTCTAATCATTATTTTTGAAGAGAGACAGCTTTGTACGTTAGTTTATCTGTTTGTTTAGCTTGATGGAGGTATAAAATGTATGAGGCTTGGATGATCAATTCATCGGATTTGTGTAGGTTAGCGTCACAACAATACCATAATCCATTGATTCTTTATAAGACTAATAAAAATTGGTTCCAGGATATTGGCCACTTGGCAAAAAGCTGGACCATGATTCGGGTGCTTAGATCTACTTTATTTATTGCCGTCTATACCTTCGTGGTGTGCTATGCGATTGAATATTTTGAGGTGGATGACCAAGTTGCTATTAACACCTCTGCTATTTCTTTATTGGGTGTAATATTGAGTATCTTTTTAGGCTTTAGAACAAGTACCGCATATGATCGTTGGTGGGAAGCACGTAAGCAGTGGGGTGCATTAGTAAATAACACTCGAAACTTTGCAATCTATGTAACGTCCATGTTTCCGGAAGGCGATACTCAGGTTAGGCGCTTTTTTGCTAAGCATATTTCTAATTTTTGCCTAGCTCTTGCCGAACATTTACGTGAAGGCACCCAACTGGATAAGCTCTTATACCTGTCCGATGAAGAGATTGCAGAGTACCAACAAAAAAAGCACATCCCAAATCATATTTCCCTTCAGCTATTTCAGCGGTTGCAGGTTGCGCATCAAAATGGCGAAATCACCTTAGGGGACTACTTAAATATTAAGGCACAGCATCAGTCGTTATTGGATATATTGGGCGCTTGTGAGCGGATCAAGAAAACACCCATTCCTTTTTCATATGCGGTATACCTAAAGGTGTTTATTTCACTGTACAGCTTGCTGGTTCCTTTTGCACTCGTAAGTACATTGCATTTGTGGACTGTACTTATCGTAAGCTTGTTGTTCTTTGCTTTGCTAGGGATTGAACTGATGGGGGAGGAAATCGAGGATCCTTTCGGGTTAGATTGTAATGATCTGCCAACATCAAGTATCGCAAATACCATTAAAGAAAATGTATTCGAGATTCTGGAATCAAAACATTTTGCTGAACAAGAAAAAGCTTTATACGATAAAGTGTTTTAATGTCAAAGCAAAAATTATAAGAAGAGAGAAATCTCTGCTATGATTGGTTTTAGGCAGGCATTATATTCGTAAGTTCATTAGATTCATTTGTAGCCTATTTTGTAGGTGTATTCCGTAAAAGCACTATAAAATATCTTTAGCGAACCTGATTTTGGTATTCAACGGATACCAGATTTTTTCGCATAAGCTATATTTCCTTCACTTGGTTGAATGCACTAATCCATTAAAGCTGCTTTTTTCTTATTTTTGAATGCCTTGTTTTAGATATCGATTCAAACAAACCTATGTTTAGAAATGCAAAAGCTAGAAAGTCTTCTCAAAAATCATGGTTTGCGCAGGACGGAGGTTCGCCTTCAGGTTCTTAGTGCTTTCAGCCAACAGGATAAGGCCTATTCTCAACAAGACCTGCAAAATGTATTGGGGAATATTGATCGGGTTACTTTATATCGTACACTACGATCCTTTGAAGATAAAGGTTTGATCCATCGGGCAATAGATGGTACAGATCAGGCTAAATATGCTCTTTGCCAAAGTCATTGTACGTCAAATGCACATCAGGATGATCACATTCACTTTCACTGCGTTACTTGCGGTAAAACGGTGTGTATTGATGATGTTCAAGTGCCTACGCTTCAATTACCGAAAGGGTATACTATTCAGGATGCTCAGTTAATCGTTCGGGGGCATTGTGGGCAATGTTAGGTTAGAAGCGACTGCCTAAAACATATGTGGTATGAATTTTTCCACTTCCTTTTAGTATACAAGTTATCATTTTCTTTCGTTGTCCCTTATCATCAGTACTCAGCGATACATGGGAATGATATCCATATGATAACTTTACAGTAAAATAATATTCTGGAATAACGGTGTGTTTTTCTTGCATGATACAAGGGTTCCGAGATCAGTAAGTATTTCTAATACGCAATGTAATAGGTAAATAATGTATGCGCTACTATTATTGGCCATCAATAAAAGGACACTATCTTAGTTATCAGGTTTTAGCGAGGTAGTAATACCATCTTTTGTGCAGTTGAATAAGTATTCCTGATGGTGATTCTTGATACCATGTGCGTCGAGTCATCTATTTAAGCGGCAGAGGTATTCCGGAATGTTATCTGCAGTAAGTTGGCGTTCATAAATGACCGTTTCCCAAATGCCTTGGTTAGGATTTAGCCTGATTGTAACTACGTCTTTTTGCTATTTCAATTTTAAAAGGTTGATCATACTAATTCTGAATCAGCATGTCCTTATGGTTATTTGTATTGGGTTATCTGAAGTTAGGGTACCCCTAATTATGGTAACAGATAGGACAAAAGTTGATTTTTCTTGCATCCTAGTTACCCTTTAGCATGTATTAAAGTATTGTTATTGTGCGAATAAGGCTAAAATAAAGAATGGTTAATACCTATTCTTAGGTTGATAAACTGTAGACTAGGATCCAATATTAATGCATGAATTTCTGGAGATCTGAAAAGATTGGATGGCAGAGTGCTGCTGCGATTGTGGTTGCTAATATGGTAGGTACAGGCGTATTCACCACATTGGGGCTTCAGTTAGGTGTGGTTCATAATACATGGAGTATCTTGTTTTTATGGATACTTGGCGCAGTCATCTCATTACTTGGCGCCTTTTCGTATGCTGAGGTAGGAACACATTTACCATCTTCTGGTGGGGAGTATCATTTTTTGTCGACTACGATTCATCCATCGGTTGGTTATCTGTCTGGATGGGTATCGATGACGGTTGGTTTTGCTGCACCTATTGCTTTGGCTGCTATGGCTATGGGGGCTTATTTGGAAGGTGCACTTAATATGTCAAGTGATTTGATTGCTCTGATTGCAATTATATTCATTTCATTCATACACTCTTTCAATTTAAAGCGTAGTAGTCGATTTCAGGATGTATTGACTGTAGTAAAAGTATTACTGTTATTATGTATGGTGACAGTAGGGTTTTTGGGTGACGAGCCTCAAGGTACGCTAGACTGGAGTGATGGTTGGCAGAATGAGATTTGGACATCTGGCTACGCGGTGGCATTAATTTTTGTGACATATACTTATTCTGGATGGAATGCAGCAGCATATATTGTTGGTGAGATCCGTAAGCCCGAAAAAAATTTACCAATAGCACTCATTGGTGGTACGCTGGTTGTAAGTATTTTGTACGTTCTACTCCAATTGGTATTGCTGCGTCAGGCTCCCATATCCGCATTACAAGGTAAAGTAGAAATTGGTCAGATCGCTGCGGCTATAATGTTTGGCCCTGAGGGTGGGAAATGGGTAAGTTTTTTGATTGGGTTTTTGCTGATTTCAAGCATTAGTGCTATGATTTGGGTTGGCCCAAGAGTTAGTCGGGCCATGTCGAATGATTATCGCATTTGGAAGTTTCTGGAGAAAGACAATAAACAAGGTATACCGGTACGTGCGATATGGTTCCAATCTGCTATAAGTATTTTGCTTATCCTTACGGGATCATTTGAAGAAGTATTGATCTATAGTGGCTTTTTGCTACAACTTTTTACGGCTATTTCGGTAGGCAGTATTTTTATTTTAAGGAAAAAGAGCGCAACTAAGCCATACTTTCGATCTCCAGCTTATCCTTGGTTTCAAATCATATACATTGGTATTAGTATCTGGATTATGGTGTTCACGATTGCTGATGAGCCTTATTCCAGCTTTATTGGGTGTGTGAATTTACTCCTAGGATTGCTTACGTACTGGTGGAGTATTCGTAAATCGAGGTCGTTACCGGAAAAGGAAGTTAGTGAAAAGGCTGTACGGCTAGAAGAGGCCATAACCACGGACTAAGCAAAGGCATAGGGTTGGAAACAGTGTACCGGTACCAATGGGATAATGTTTTATCGGCCATAAGCTTACTTATTTTTCATTTTATCGGCGAAAGAATTTTTTCCAGAAATACCTGTGTAATTAGATATGTCGGACGTACACCACTAATGCCTAAGCTACCTGAAGCTAGGGTTGAACCAGTCTCAAGGGGGTTGTCAGAAGCATAATAGGCATAAGCTAGCCGCACGTCTTGTGCGATGGTGTTGCGGATTTTAGATGCGGATTGAATGGCTTTTTGGTAATGGGCCCCTTCCATTTCCAGCCCTACGGCCTTCCAAGAGGAAGA
>JABSSK010000070.1 GCA_013214265.1 Saprospiraceae bacterium
GGACGACCTGTATCACGGAAATATTCACCAATAGCGGCACCCGCAAAAGGTGAGTAGAACTGCAACGGTGCAGGGTCAGAAGCAGATGCTGAAACGATTACTGTGTAATCCATCGCACCATTCTCTTCCAAGGTACGTGCGATTTGAGCTACTGTTGACGCTTTCTGACCAGAAGCTACATAAATACAAAAAACAGGCTCGCCCTTTTCAAAAAACTCACGCTGGTTAATGATGGTATCAATTGCAATAGCCGTCTTACCAGTTTGGCGGTCACCAATAATCAACTCGCGCTGTCCACGACCAATAGGAATCATGGAATCAATCGCTTTGATTCCGGTTTGTAGTGGCTCATTTACCGGCTGACGGTAAATTACACCAGGTGCCTTGCGCTCTAGTGGCATTTCGTAGGTTTCACCTTCAATAGGCCCTTTACCATCGATAGGCTGCCCTAATGGATTAACAACCCGACCAACATACCCTTCGCCAACATTAATAGAAGCAATCCGACCAGTACGGTGCACTCGAGAACCTTCTTTGATGCCCTCACCGGGTCCCATCAATACAACCCCTACATTGTCTTCTTCCAAGTTCAGAACGATAGCCTCAACACCAGTAGTGAATTGAACCAATTCACCTGCCTGGGCATTGTTGAGACCATATACCCGAGCGATACCATCACCCACTTGTAGTACGGTACCGTACTCCTCCAGCTCAGCGGTATTATCGAAGCCGGAGATTTGTTGCTTCAGTATTTGAGAAATTTCTTCAGGTCTTACATCAACCATATCATTAGAATTTACTACCCGCCGAGCCGACAGGCGAATGATGTCATAAAAAGTATTTCTTAGCGAGTCATAATTTTAGACTCGTACAAGTTTCCAGTAAATGATTTGCGCAGATCATCCAACTTATGGGCAATGCTGCTATCGTATACATAATCACCAAACTCAAGGATGAATCCACCAATAAGTTTTGGATCAACTGTCGTTTCTAGTTCTACTTGCTCAAAAGCTACGCCACTCTTTTCCAAACGCGTTTTTATGGTCTTAACCATTTCAGGCGTTAGTTTCGTTGCCGACGTAATCTTGGCTGTTGATATCTGCTTCAGGTACCGATACTGATCCATGAAGTGAACCGCTACGTCGGGAAGTAATGACTCGCGCTGTTTTTGCGCCAGTAACTCCAAAAACTTAACGGTCAAGTCTTGATATTTTCCAGCAAACAATTCCCGAATGATTGCCTTTTTCTTTCCAAACTTGATCACTGGACTCTTCAAAAAGGCCAGAAAATCACGGCTATTAACAACCAATGCTTCGAAAGAAGACACATCGTCTTTGACTTTCTCCAAAATATCTTGCTCGATGGCTAAGTCAATTAATGACTTTGCATAACGTGAGGCGATACGACTTACTGACATATGCTTATCATTTCATGGGAAAGGGAAAACCCTTCTCCTTTGCGCTTAGTTAAACTTGATTTCCTCGACTAGCTTGGCAACAAGCGCTTCTTGCTCTTTATCACCCTCTAGTTTGGCACGCATCATTTTTTCGGCAATATCAACTGCCATGGTACCCACCTCATTACGGATGTTGGTCAGGGCTTCCATGCGCATGTTATTGATCTGTGCTTTAGCATCAGCAACAATTTTTTGTGCCTCCCCTTTTGCCTCTTCCTTAGCCTCCTTGATGATAGACTCTTTTGTGTCCTTGGCCTCCTTCAGGATTTTTGTACGTTCTTCCTGAGCTTGCTTGAGTAATTGCTCGTTTTGAGCTTGTAACTGACTCATATCCTCGCGAGCTTTTTTCGCTTCATCCAAAGAGTTTTGGATGTCCTGCTCACGCTTTTTCAAGGCATTCTGTATTGGACGAAAAGCTGCACGCCCAAGAATACCCCAAACCAATAAGAAAATGAGAAACGTCCAGAAAACAAGTCCCGGATCGGGTTTCATTACAGAAAAATCTGCCAGAATCAACATGTGCGCCATGAGTTGCTCTATTTAATTGTAGGGAATTTCCCTTCTATTTTCATTTTGATAAGGGGGAGGTAGCCAACCGCTACCGTCCCTCCTGTCCTTTTAAGGCTTTCGCTAAAAGCTTACAGATTAGCTGAATACAGCCAACAAAGCAACTACGATAGCAAACAGTCCTGCACCTTCCACAAAAGCGGCGGTCAAGATCATGTTGTTACGAATGTCACCTACAGCTTCTGGTTGACGAGCGATAGCTTCCATAGCACGGCTACCGATCATACCTACACCGAGCCCAACGCCCAATGCTGCGATTCCTGCTCCAATTGCTCCCATGTTAAAAGAATTTGATAATTTAAATAAAATAAACTGGGACCTAAGTAATTCATATCGAAACACCCAGAACCAATCTGAATTTTGTAGGTATTAATTTATTAACACCTCATATTTTGTGGACAACCCACTTTTGGGCTGCTAATTTTGCTCATCTAGTTAGTGTGCGTGCGCTTCATCGTGATGCGCATCTTCGGTAGCCGCACCAATGTAGGATGCCGACAGAATCGCAAAAATGTATGCCTGTAAAAAGGCAACTAGCAATTCGATCAAATTCATAAATGCGGTGAAAAATCCTCCTACGATAGCACCCGCTGTTGCTCCACCAAGGTTCTGACCGTTATTACCAAATAAAAAGATCAACCCAATCAAGCTCAGGATGATAATGTGACCCGCTGAAATATTCGCAAAAAGACGAATCATTAACGAGAATGGTTTAAAGATCAATCCCAACACCTCAACAATCGACAGAAGCGGCTTAACCAACGCAGGAATGCCTGGCATCCAAAGTACATGCTCCCAATAGTGCTTGTTACCGTTCAAATTGGTAATGACAAATGTGAATAATGCCAGGGTCATGGTTACTGCCAGGTTACCCGTAACGTTGGCACTACCTGGGAAAATGGGTATCAAACCCAACAGATTGCAAAAAAGAACAAAGAAGAACACCGTCATTATAAATGGCTGAAAGCGTTCATATTTTTGTTCTCCAATCATAGGAACAGTAACTTCATCGCGAATAAAGGTGAAGAAAGGCTCAAAAAAGGATTGAATGCCTGATGGCGCCTTACCATCATTTTCACGGTATCCTTTAGCCACTGACAACCAAACGAGAATGAGCAGAATGGACGCCAGCAACATCGTAAACACATTCTTAGTGATCGAAAAATCATAAAAGGAAGTAATGCCTCCACCAAGTAAACCTCCGTCTAATGTTGATGGCTTATCCAGTTTATATTCTTGCCCTTGGTATTCCGCGTAATAGACGTCTTTGCCGTCTTCAACATGGTGATTGATATGACCAATTTCAACCTCACCTCCGGGAAAACTAGGATCTGCAATCCGATTCACTCGACCATGATTCAAAACATAACCATCAACCGCTTTGTGACCATGATCTAATTTAGAAGATAACATGGTGGTCCATCCGTGACCAGGCGCGTACAAAATACATGGCAATGGAAGGTGAACACCTTTCCAAACGTGAAACTCATTAGCGTCAGCAATATGATGCATAACTACGCCCACTGGATCATAACCTTCTTCTTCGTCGGTCTGGTCAGAACCCACATCCGAAGTATGATTTTCCTGCGCAAAAGCATACTGGTTAAAACCTACCAGTACCGTCACCGCCAATAGAATACAAAAACGTTTGCTGATCACTTTCACAACTCCTTTTTTAAGTAGTGTTCATTAAATCGGTGCAAAGGTATATAACTTGCGATTTTTTAAAAAGAGAACTTCTCTTTTTTTCGGTATATAATTTCATTTTTTTAAATCTGATTGCCAGGAAGTTATGAGCCCAAAGCACTACTAGCCAGATGAAGAGGTCGAATATCCTTTATTACGCCAAACACCTACTAGGCAATAATCCGTATTGCCAAATAAAATTTCTAGGCGACTACTGATTTCCCAAATGAGGAATTACTAATTTTAGGTCTTCAAAAATGAGCCAAAACGGCCTTTTCACTCAGTAGAAAGTAAAGTAACTTGTGGTGTCCTGCTTCAGAAACCTAAAAACATAACATGAATACGTCCGATGTTCTGATTATTGGATCCGGAGTTGGTGGCCTGTGTACAGCGATCAAACTGGCCGAAAAAAGACCCGATCTTAAAATACTAGTTTTAACAAAAACCATCGAAGGAGAAAGTAATACCCGCTACGCTCAAGGCGGCGTTGCAGCGGTATGGAATAGAGAAGTGGACTCCTACGAAAAACACAAAGCAGACACCCTCGATGCTGGTGATGGACTTTGTAATGAGAATATCGTCGATATCGTAGTCACTGAAGGGCCCCAACGTGTTCAGGATATTATCGAATGGGGTGCTCGCTTCGATCGGGCGCCCGGGGAAGATGAATACGATCTCGGTAGGGAAGGTGGTCATTCTGAGAATAGAATCCTACACTACAAAGATCTAACAGGCTGGGAAATTCAGAGAACTTTAATGGAGAAGGCAGATGATTTTCCGAATATCACCTTATTAGAGCATTATCATGCTGTGGATATCATTACCCAACATCATTTGGGACACACCATTACCCGACTGACCCCTGACATCGAATGCTATGGAGCCTATGTGCTAAACAAGAAAACCAACGAAATCCAGACGATCCTCGCTCGCGTCACCGTCATTGCCACCGGCGGCACAGGCCAAGTGTATCGAAATACCACCAACCCCGTTATTGCTACTGGTGACGGGATTGCGATGGTCTATCGAGCAAAAGGTTGGATCGAAAATATGGAATTCGTTCAGTTCCACCCTACTGCACTATTCACTCCCGATGGGGAGAACCCGGTTTTCCTTGTTTCAGAGGCTGTTAGAGGCTTTGGTGGGATCCTGAAAAGCCGTAATGGGGAAACGTTCATGCAAAAATACGATGCCCGTGAATCATTGGCTCCGCGGGATATTGTTGCCCGCGCTATTGACAATGAAATGAAGGTGCAAGGGGAAGAATGTATGTTTCTGGACTGCCGACATCTAGAAGAAGAGGCATTTAAAGCCCATTTCCCCACCATCTATGAAAAATGTATGCGTATCGGTGTTGATCCAATGAAAAATATGATCCCCGTCGTACCTGCCTGTCATTATCAATGCGGAGGTATACGGGTTGATGCAAAAGGCAAAAGTTCTATTGACCGTTTGTATGCAGTTGGCGAATGCACTAGCACCGGACTACATGGTGCCAACCGTTTAGCCAGTAATTCCCTGCTAGAAGCCATGGTATTTGCCCAACGAATAGCGGAGAATATTCACACCACTATTAACCATGTACCTTTGGAAACGGTGATCCCAGAATGGAACGCTAGTGGAACCACTGAGCCCGACGAATTAGTTTTAATTACCCAAAGCTTGAAAGAACTCAAAGAGATTATGAGTAGTTATGTGGGTATTGTCCGATCAAACCGAAGAACGAAACGAGCACTAGATCGTTTGTGGCTATTATACAGAGAAACGGAAGATTTATATCATACAACCACCCTTTCTCCACAATTAACCGAGTTGCGTAACCTCATCACAATCAGCTATCTAATTAGTCGCTCTGCCAGTATGCGTGAAGAAAGCAGAGGACTGCACTACACAACAGATTTTCCGAAGCGAAAAACGTTTAAGCAAAATACAATACTGTATGAGATGAAGGTAGAAATTTAAAAATTTCCACCTTCAAAAGTCCAATCCCATTACTTTTGTACAAAATCAGTAATGACCTTGTTGATCTGTTCCTTCTCAGCAGCGGCAGGATCCATTCCAAAGAGGTGCTCGTACAAGCGTTTGTTTTCAACTTTTGCCTTTAAAGTAAGATCTGTTCGCTTAGAAAACACCTTATCCCAGCTATCTCTGACCGTATCCCACATACTATGGTTCGCTGCCCACCAGTCTTTCCCAGCCTGACATTTAGCTGCATCAATCTTGTTATACGTATTATACCCTTTTTCCTCAGCGATTATGACATCCTTTCCGTTTTCACGAATCACCTTTTTATTGTCCTGATCATGAATCCATCCGTTTTCTGTGATTTCATGACGATTCTGACGTACTGTTATGTTGTAATCATTTCGAATGGTATACTCCCGACGAGGAAGAGGTGCCGGAGTTGTATTTTCCCAATAGCTTTTTCCGTCAATATGCACCCAAGAAGCGGAGCCCTCATAACGTGGACTGTCATCCACTTGGAAAACTTTTTGTGTCCATTGGCCAGCAACGTCCTGCTTTGACTTCTTCTCGTACGTCCATTTATTATCACCATCGTACATGTAAAAATCCCGGTTCTGGTAAACCCAGTCCTGGCGCCAGTGCTTGATTACATACATCTGATCGTCCATCTCCATAACCAAGATGTGTTGAAGTACTATTCGGTCATCATCCTCTTCTACCAATTGTACCAGTTCCGTGGCACCACTTCGCTTTTCTGGTGAAGGAACATAATCCTCATCATCGACGTAGTTGAATGTTTCGGCAAAATTGAATCCAACCGAATGGCAGCCGCACATAGATTTGATGGCCGCAATATCTTTTTCTTTTTTAGATTGCCCAATGGCAGTACTTAAAATTAATAAGAAGCCCAGTAGTAGTGCGCAAAACTTTTTCATTTTTGTATCCATTTTAAAGATTATTTCAATTCATATTTTCAATAACAGTCCATCAAAATTCGATTCGTCTTAAGCCCTTCATCAACCGCTGTATTTTTTCTTTCGTGGGTAGCCTCACGCAATACATCCAATACATCACGCTGCATGGCTACGGAACCACAAATCATGATATACCCCCCATCGAGTAAGTGGCCAACTACTTCGTCTTGTCTTTTTCTAATCAGATCTTGCACATACATCTGGTCCTCTTCTCTGGAAAAAGCAGTGTGATAATTGAACTGGCTATTTACTTTTTTGGCTTGATCCAGATAAGACTGATAAAGGGAAAAAGACATTTTTGATCGTCCTCCCCAAAAAAGGTCAATGGGTATGTCCGTATTTTTTTCGATCATTCCAAGAAATGGACTAATTCCTGTTCCATTACTAATTAATAACACCTGTTTTGCATCTTCAGGGAAATGGAAATGTTTATTTTGTTCGATATGGCCGTATACCTCATCACCAACTTCCAAGCCAAATAGAAGATTGGAAGCCACCCCCAATTCATGCCACTTAATCGCTAGCATAATACTACCATCTTGTCTTTTTGCTATAGAATAAGACCTTTTCACCGGATCGGAGTCAGGGTAAAAATTAAACAAATCACCAGATAAAAAACGTATTTGTTTATTTGGCTTCAGGTGTAACAAAAAGGTATGGTGACCCTGTTGGCGTACTATTCTTTTTTGGGTAACCCTAAAAGCGTCTAGTCTAGGTACTTTTTCTTTAACGAACTTCCCGGTGCGTAAAGAAAGATTCATAACCTGCCCAAGACTTTTTGTCCACTTATCAAAGGCAACAACAGATTGGTTATGAATAATCTCCAGCGTCAACATAGGCTGCAGATGCTCCTGCGCCAGTAACTTTTGATATACTTCTTTAGCATACTGCCCAAACTTAGGGTAAGCATGAGAACCAAACCCAAGTACAGCAAAACGTGTTGACTTGGGAAGTGTAACTTGCGCAAGTTAATCATAGAAATCAGAAGCATTTGACGGGGCTTCGCCATCGCCATAAGTAGCTGTTAACACCAGTATAGTTTTAGCGTAGGGGAAAGAGGTATAGTTGTTAAGGGTATCTAGGAAAACCTTTTGCTTTGCACCAATCAGGGCTTTAAATAAAGCATTTGCAAATCTTCGGGTGCTCCCATTTTCTGACCCATAAAGCAATATGATTTCTGCCTCTTGAGCACCGAACAATTGGGTTTCTTTACCACGCAATCGTTGCCAAGAAATACTGAACCCTGTATATACAAGGAAGAGTATTCCCGAGGTGCTTCCACCTAGAATTAAAGACCAAATCACACTACCTTGCCCCGTATGCAAACGGTTACTCCACGTTGAAATTTTATTGATAATAGGATCACGATAAGCTTCGAGAATTTCACCGCTGTACTGATGCACTATATACCGTTCATGTTTGGTGTATAGAATATACGGGTCGATGGCATCATCTGAAAAAGGAAATTCCAGCTTTTTTATTTTGGTAATCGGTAACTGTTGAAAGATCGGGAAATCATATGCAGATAATTCATTGGTACCGGAGACGTCTTTGGCTAGCGGTATAAAGGACACCTTGTCTGGTTCTGGAATAACATCAAAGCGCAACAGGGAAAGATACACACCCGTAATAGCAATAATAAAAAGTGGTATCCAAGTGCATTTACTAACCGTTAGATGAAGATACTGATCGGACCGGGTTCGTATTGTTTTGCGAAACAACCCTAACCAGCTCCCTTCGCGTTTGACGATAAGTACTATTCCAGTAATAATAATAAGTGAAAACAAAAAGGAAGAAAGCCCAACGATAAATCTCCCCGTACGCTTGAGAAACAGGGAACGGTGAAGGCTGGTAACCCACTGAAAAAAGTTATTACTGTGCGGAACATCCCCCAACCGTGATGCCGAAAAAGGATCAATTATGAAATCTCCATCTTTGGAGGAATCCATATCCATTGTGGATATCTTGACGGCGTCATTTTCCAGAATCTCAATATCGAGAATGGTCTCGAAATGGCCATTAATATTGAAAAGCACCTCTGCTACTGATAGCGAACGGGCACCCTTTACACTTAAAGGTGCCCATTCTTTTTGGATAGGATCAAATGATAATATGATTCCCGTAATGGAAGCTAACAGCAGAAAAAGTACCACAACAAGAGAAAGCGCCAGATGACTCATTCTCCACAGTCGGGTTAGCATATTTTATTTATTTGTAATTAGCCTAACGTAGCGAATGTAACCACTACCTTCTGTTTGTGCATTCGACAATTCTGCCCCCAGAGCAATCTCGGCATCTATTTCGTAATATTCTTGTTCCTCAACGGCTGTTTCAAAACGCAGTGTATTGCCAGCACTCAAATGTTCTTTTTTAATTGCCATTTGAAAAACGGAACGTTCCCCACCACTAATAGTAGCACCTGTAATTCCATCTAGGTTATATCTTTTCTTCCCGTAATAATTCCACCATGATGGGATATCGTGGTACCATTCAGGGTCATCACCCAAAACCCTAAGGGTCTCAAGATATTTACCCTCTTTATCAACTACCGATACAATAACGTAGGCCCCTTCACCTTCGTAATTAATCAGCTGAACCAAACATTTAAGTGGTAAGGTTTCTACAGGTTCTGTGGAGAAAGAGTATCCTACTAAAGCCAGCCCCAGTAGGGCATATTTAATATATTTTATCATTTTCTATATCTATTATTTTCTTAAAGATTCAAGGTTAAACCCTGATTGTTTCAGCAATTCATTCTCAATGGCTAGATCGTATAATGATTCATCAAAATCAGTTTTAATATTTCTATCCGCACCCTTAGCAATCAACAACTCTACCATGTCCGGACTTTTAGCTTTCATTACTGCAAAATGTAATGGTGTAAGTCCATTATCATTTTTACGGTTTAAATCTGCCTCAAGTGCTAGGGCCTGCTCCAACAAATAGGGACTTTCTTTATCTACAGCGATGTGTACCAGCGAATTCCCGTCTGCCTGAGGCGATACAAAAGAAACGCCTAACCCCTGTAATGTAGATAACAAGGCCGCAAATGCTGATTGATTTGACTTAGAAAAGCTGCTAAATAGATGACCTGCCAAATTGTTACCTTCCTTGTCAATAATATCTGATTTTGCGCCATTAGCGACAAGCTCATTAACCAACTCAACCTGTCGGGTACGAATAGCATACGTTAGTGCAGAATATCCATCCATGTTCTGGTGATTGATATCGTTGACCTCCTTGAGAAATTCTTTAACAATATCCATATTCCTCCCCCGAGTAGCGTTCAATAATAGCGTGTTACCTTCATCATCTGCTTGGTTTATATCAACACCACGGCTCGTAAAAAATTCGAACACTGCCAGGTCTTTTGCCCTGTAAGCTAAATTGTGCAGAGGAGTTTTACCTTCTCTAGTTAGCACATTAGCTGGAACCTCCAAGTCTTCGAGGTACTGAAAAACAGCTAATTCATTTACCGACCCTCTATAACCTTGGCTTGCGAACATCATCGCATTACCACCTATTTTATTAGGTTCCTTATAAGGTAAACCCCAAGCGATCGCTTTGTTCATAAGCATTTGGTTACCTGTAATAGCAGCATAATTAAAAAGGCCGTTACCCTCATAGTCTATCGATTCAAGGGAAAGACCCTTACCTTGTAAATAATCCAGAATAGACAGATCATCACTAAGGTGTTTTACAACCAAAAGCAAAGCATTAGCACCTGAACGATTCGTCGCTTTTATATCCGCTCCATTTTCAATCAGCAAATCATACATATCTTGACTATCTCCTCCAGTGGTAGCGACAAAAGGAATAACGGAATAGCCGTGCTCATCTACCAAATGGATATCAGAACCTATTTCAATGAGGTATTTTACCGCATCAATATGGCCCCCGTAAGCTGCCCACATCAGATAATTCCTTCCGTCATGGGTTGACTTATTCGCAGGATCAACCTGTAAATCAATGAGGTATCGAAGCACCTCAAAAGATGTTTCCTCAAGCATAGCATATGAAGGTGCATCAAAATTAGCAGATGTCATCTGGATAGGGTCATTGCCTTCGGCAACTTTTTCTTTCACGTCTTCCAGAACAGGATTGGAGCGCCAGTAGGATCGATCGTGAAAAATATTATTCTCCTGTGCTACTACTGGTAATGCTAATATCACGATCAGAGTATGTAAGATTAAAACTTGTTTCATGTTCGTATTTTCAATTAAAAAGGGAATGTCAGCCAGGAACGATCAGGCAGTTAATAAGCTTTACGTTCAATGGCACAAAGATACGTAAAGCCCTTATTTAGACCAAATCAAAATAGTGTGCACATGCTGAAATTGACTTACTGATGATAATGTCCCTACTGCACGCTGCACCAAAGGGACAGATGCGCGTATTTACGATATCGGCAAAGGATAGGTACAAGAAATCCTTTCCAATTGGAAAGAATAAAAAATGGCGTGGCAGGTACGTCTTGCTGAGATAAATAAGCGTGTAAAATTGGGATGACCCATTCTCAAATTGAACCTCTACAACGCTTCTTTTACCAGCTTCCAAACCAAATCAGGTTCGTAGCCCTTTCGAATTACATATTGTGCAACTTGAGCTCTTTTTTTAAACAGATTGGTTTCAATGGTACGGTCTGCTTTTTTCTGGATCAAGGCAACAATGGTGTCATTATAGTTGTCTAAATCATCAATTTCTTGCATGGCCATCCGTATGCAATAATCAGATATATGGCGATATTTAAGTTCCTGCTGGATCCGATTCCGACCCCATTTTTTCATCCTAAACTTACCGCGAGCGTAGGAGCGTGCAAATCGTTCCTCATTGAGAAAGTCACCCTGAATTAATTCGGTAATTATTTCTTCCAGATCATCTGCGTATACCCCTAGTTCCCTTCCTTTTCGACGCACTTCCTGATGACACCGATCTTGGTACACACAATACCATTGCAGTTTGAGTAATGCTTCATCTCTGCTTATCCATTTCTTTTTGTTGGAATCCTTCAATTTATGCTGGTTAAACGAACATTATCTTATGGATTATTGGTTTCGAAACCAATTTTGAATTGTGCTAAAATCAATTAAGGTATTATCTTTTACCAAAAGGCTCAAAGAAACATAACAACACCATTATATATTATGGAACAGATGGAACAAAATTTGCGCAAAATTTATGATTTGATTATTGAAAGCGCACCCAAATTCTTGATGGCTATATTACTATTAGTTGTCGGTTTTTGGCTTATTGGTCGCTTAGCGCGATTTGCGCAAAGGGCAATGGAAAAACGTAATATTGACAAAACCATTCGGCCGTTTTTACTCTCCTTGATCAATGTGGGCCTTAAGATACTTTTACTTCTTAGTGCTGCACAAATGTTTGGTGTAGAAACTACTTCGTTTGTAGCTATTATTGGTGCTCTTACGTTTGCAATTGGCTTGGCACTTCAGGGTACATTAGGCCACTTTGCCAGTGGCGTCTTACTGCTCATTTTCAAACCCTATTCTGTTGGTGATCTGGTTGAAATTGGCGGAGGGCACACGGGCAGAGTTCAAGGTATTCAAATCTTCAATACCGTACTGCTTACGCTGGATAATCGAAAAATTATCATACCAAATTCCGTGGTTACCAGTAACGTGATTACCAATATTAGTGGCCAAGGTACTATGGGATTGGATATGACCTTTGGAATAGGGTACAGCGATGATATTGACCAAGCCCGATCAGTAATTGCTGCCGTAGCGAATGACTGCCCGCATATCCTTGACCAGCCCGAAATACTCATAAAGGTGTCCGAACTTGCTGATAGTTCTGTAAACTTTCTCGTTCGCCCATGGATTAAGAGCGATGACTACTGGGATGCTTATTTTTATATGATGGAACACGTAAAAAAAGCTTTTGATAAGGAAGGAATCAGTATACCATTCCCACAAATGGATGTACACCTTCCGCAAAACTAGTCGCAGTAGTTATGTATAGGTTTGTATCTTTTAAATCCTTATTGCTTGCAGCAAGCAGTAAGATTGTATATCTTTGCGCAGCTTAAAGGGCCCATAGCTCAGTTGGTTAGAGCAATTGACTCATAATCAAGAGGTCGTAGGTTCAAACCCTACTGGGCCCACCCATCTTAGAGAGGCACAGCCCGACTGTGCCTCTTTCTTTTTACCCACATACTATTATCTCTTCGCTTTTGGCCAAGCCAATTTTTATAAGTAAATACGATCCTTATTGTTTTCCACTACCGCTTTTAAACGGCTTATGTCATAAGCCAAATATCAGATTGTAACTCATTAAGTATTCGCAAAAATGAAATAGATAAGTTACATCTCTCCTACCACCTTTCTTCTTATCTGGGTGTAATACTTTTTCGAAAACACACCAAACTTTCATATCTGATCACCAATACATTTTCATCCAGATGAACACAACTTGTAAAAAAAACCAGTAGAATTTGAAATGACAAAAACTTTTATTTAGATTTAATCTAATTAAAAACAAATTCATAAATTTCTGCTCATCTGGCTAAATTATTAAGCATGCATCATGAACACTTTTCATCAGATTGTCATACACATGAAACCCTTATTGATGAGTTTGACAGCAAAGTTATCTACTGCTACTGCTGCCAAATTTATCGTGTATATTATGGAACAGTAGCCATTCATCTTTCCGACAAAGGCATGAATCAACTGGTCGACTTACTGCAGCAATACTTGCGCAGTTATGAAGGAATAGCACCACTAGCAGAACGCACCATTGAAGTAAATACGCCTTTGCCCGGATTTATGCTATTCATGTCAATTAATGATCTCCACTATTTTAGTTCAATTTTACGTAACGCACAATCTGAGCTACATAAACGTATGCGTTTGAGAAGTTACAATTAAAGAACTGAGAGAATATTAAGAACTGGCGTCAATTTTGCCTGTAATTGAAAACTGATGGAAACAATTATTTTAAAAGTAGGCTTCTTCCTATTCTTTGCGTTGGCTTTTCTCATCCAACTCACACATTTCAAAAGAACAAGTCAGATTAGTTTAGCCAAAAAAAGTAACAACTTACCACTTAAATTATTGCACCCTCTAGTCATCATTGGAATGGTACTCCTACCCATGCTATATCTGTTTACGCCCTGGTTCGACTTTGCAGATTATCATGCACCTGCAGTAATGCACTTAATCGGATTTTCACTTGTACCCACAACACTATGGTTGTTCTACAGGTGCAATACAGACCTTTCGCTCAATGAATTTTCTTCCCTACACACTTCACGACACCAACCTATGGTGGCCCATGGCGTCTACCGTGCCATTCGAAACCCAATGCATACAGCGATTTGGAGTTCATCCCTTATCCAAGCCTTTTTGATCAATAACTACTTAGTCGGTTTTGCTGGCTTGTTTTGTTTTTCTATTCTCCATTTCATTAATATAAGGAATAGCAGACAACCAGATCGTTCAAATCTCTCAGTCAAAATACCAAACCAACATGAATCCAACAGGCAAGCTTTGGCCAACAAACTTATAAATATGCCGAGCTAACAATATCCATATAACCGCCCTAACCCAATAACAAAACTCATATTGTAAATTTATAAGGCTTCAAAAACATAACCGGTTTAATATATTGAATCATTATTTTAGCTGCTTGTCGGAGTGCTTTGCCATAGCAAAGCGCTCCTTTTATGCCCTGCTATATAGGTAAAGCGGATTTTCCAACCAAACAACTTTTTTATCAAAAGTCAGTCATATTATCCAGTCAAAATTGTAGCTTACAAAGAAACAATATGCTATGCGACTGATGATACGCCTTTTTAGTTTTACCCTCCTACTGTTTTCTCTGACTTTTTCTCCAGTAAACGCTTTTGGTCAGAACACAAACACTCATAAAAAACAACTAATAACAGAACTTACGGCAGACGGAAAGTATCCCATAACTGAAGGGGAAGAACCAACCGACCCCAGAGCAACCGAAGTATATAGTCCGGTACCGCCTAAAGTAACACCTGGAGATGTATTTATGGCTCCGCCTGAGGATGCCATAATTTTGTTTGACGGTACAAGCCTTGAGGGGTGGGTTCCTGCCAAAAGAGAAGGTGAATCTGCCGCCTGGAAACTCAATGAAGATGGAAGTATGACTGTAGTTCCTGGAACAGGAGACCACCAAACAAAAGAAGTCTTCAGTAGCTGTCAACTCCACATTGAATGGAAAGTGCCTGCGGATGTGAAAGGAAAAGGACAAGACCGAGGAAATAGCGGTGTGTTTTTACAAGGCCTTTATGAAGTTCAAATTCTAGATAATTTTGAAAACACAACCTACACCAACGGGCAAGCAGGAAGTATATACAAAGGGCACATTCCACTCGTAAATGCCTGCAAACCTGAGGGGCAGTGGCAATCCTATGATATTATCTTCACGGCTCCTTCCTTTGATAAAGCAGGTAATCTGGAAAGACACGGCCGCTTCACCGTTCTTCACAATGGTATCCTAATTCAAAATAATGTTAAATTATTTGGGACAACGGAATATATAGGATGGCCAGAGAATAATGCTCATGGTAATGGACCCCTCAAGTTACAAGATCATGGCCACAAAGTCAGTTTTCGAAATATCTGGTATCGACCATTGTAGATTTAAAGAAAAGGGAAGGGCCTTTCTCTTCCCTTTTCTTTAAAACCTAGTAAATCTTAGTCTTTTAAGATAGCTACGCCATCGATTTCAACCCTCCACTCTGGAAGACCAAGTGCCTGTACGCCAACTAGGGTACTGGCTGGCATATTAACATTCCCCATAAAATCCGCTCTTACCTGACGGAATGTATCTAAATGTGCGGGCACATAATCTACAATGTAGGTGTTCATTTTTACCAAATCTTTTAAGGTTCCTCCCACAGCAGCAAGTTGCTCTTCCACCCCTGACAAAGCCATTTTCATTTGGGTTTCAAAATTAGGACCGGTGCCTACCTGCCCTGAAATATATAAAGTCGTTATCCTTCCATCATGTACAGATACGACCTGAGAATATCCATTCAATGGATTAATAAAAGTAGTCTCAGAAGTAGGATGTACCGTACATCCCAGCAACAAGCACAATGAAAGCCCCATCATTATTATGCGCATGAACAATATATTTTTACATTCACTTTAAGAAAAATTTTCCTTCCTACACCCAATTTAAATTTTTAAGCATCTAACCATATAAGAAATCACCCGACGATTGGCGCCAATATCAGTCATAACGACGATATTGGCGCTTTAACGGAACAAAGCCTCTGCCCTTCATTATTTATTCCATCAGCACATTTGCAACACAGGCTATACTCGATAAATATCTTTACCCAT
>JABSSK010000071.1 GCA_013214265.1 Saprospiraceae bacterium
GGGCGGTTCTGACAGTGACGCATGCCAGTCAGTGATGATTTTTCGCGGAGATCAGGAACCACCAGTAGCCCGATGTCAATCCGCTCAGGTCGTATTGGATGCGGAGGGTTCCGGAAGTTTACTGGTGAATCAGATTGATCAGGGCAGTTCGGATAATTGTTCGGATATCTCACTTTCCATTGATAAGGCAAGCTTTACTTGTTTGGATTTAGGAGAAGTTGATGTTGTCCTTACCGTAACGGATGAGGGTAATAATACGGATACCTGCCATAGTCAAGTTACCGTGGTTGATCTTTTGTTACCGGAGGTTTCCTGTGGTTCTGATACCCTTTATCTGGGTCAGGATGGAGCGGCAATGGCGTCGGCTTTGACTCTGGCTGAGCAGTATTGGGATAATTGTGGGGAGATCAGATTCACCTTGTCCAAAGATCATTTCACTTGTCTTGATCTGGGAACCTCCTTAGTTAATCTGACTGCTTCCGATGCTAGTAATAATGCGCGTAATTGTCTGGCAACGGTAGTCGTTCTAGATACGATTACACCACAGGTGTCATGTGTGGATACGACTTTGTACATGGATACAGCGGGTATGATTAGTATTGATACTACAAATATTGATCTTTCGGATTATTTGATTGAAAACTGTGCTGTTACTGATTTTCGCCTTTCTGATCATGCATTTTCTTGTTCATTGGGGGATACTTTTGAGATCACGCTAACCGTATATGATGAATCTGGTAACGAAGGGTCATGTGTCGCTCAGATCTCTGTTTTGGATACGATTGCACCCGTTGTGACTTGTCAGCCAGCCGAGATATATTTGGATGACTCTGGATTGGGAACCCTTATTCCAGATTCTCTGGACGGAGGCTCAACCGATCAGTGTGCTGTATTAGAATTTAGTGCTTCTCGAACTGTTTTTACTTGTGATGATATAGGATTCTCCCAGTCTGTTACCTTGACGGCGACTGATGCGCAGGGCAATTCAGCGTCTTGTATGACAACGGTTATGGTTATGGATTCCATTGCTCCGAACGCGGAGTGTACACCTCAAACTGTGTACTTGCAAAACGCCAACTTTGTAGGACTTTCTGCTTTTAATGTGGATAACAACAGTACAGATAACTGTGGGGTGACACAGTGGTTTCTTTCTCCCAGTTATTTTAATTGTTCGGATATAGGTGAAAATCCCGTAACCCTATTTATTCAGGATCGGTCGGGCAATTTAGGTGAGTGTCATACGACAGTAACGGTTGTTGATACCGTTCGTCCTACCTCGGTATGTCAGGATATTGAAATATATCTATCGCATGCTGGGCAGGCGACCATAACGCCAGAAATGATTGATATGAGTTCGGATGATAATTGTTCGGTTGCCAGTCGAAGCCTTGATCGTACGCTTATGACGTGTGCGGATATTGGCGTGCAGAATGTGATGCTAATGGTTGGTGATCCATTCGAAAATTTGGACACTTGCTATGCCACGGTTACAGTTATGGACACAATTACCGCCATAGCTTCGTGTATTAATCCAACGCTCTATTTAGATTCAGTTGGTCAACTTACTATCACACCAGATGATATTGATGCCAGTGGTCCGGATGCTTGTGGTGTTTTGTCGAGGACATTGGATCGCAGTACATTTAGTTGTTCGGATATAGGAGAAAACCAGGTAACCCTAACATTAGTGAATCTTGAGGGGGCAACCTCTTTTTGCGAAAGCACCATAACCATTCTGGATACTACACCTCCGGTAGCTTTGTGTAGGGACACGATATTATATTTAGATGAATTTGGTACGATAGATGCCTTTGCCATAGACATAGATAGTGGGAGATGGGATAATTGTAGTATGGCGGATTTAAGTCAAATTCATGTTGATGTTCCTTGTTTTCATGGAACAAGCTTTGATGTTTTGCTTCAGGCGTCTGATGATGCAGAAAATAGCTCATTTTGTATAGGTACAGTTATGCTTCAGGATACATTTCCTCCTGTCGCACTATGTCGTGATACTACGGTATTCTTGACAGCGATGGGTACAGCTGAGATAACGCCAGATTGGGTTGACCATGGGAGTTATGATGCGTGTCGGGTTATGGGCAGGGCACTGACAAAAGCGGTATTTAGTTGCCAAGATATTGGGGTACAAAGCACCACTTTACAGATTACGGATGCTGCTGGGCTTATGGCAGAGTGTGTTGCTTCGATAGCGGTAGTTGATACAATTACGCCGCAGGCTTCGTGTTTGGATATTACAGTATTTCTTAATGATACGGGAATGGTTACACTTACACCGTTAATGTTAGATGCCAGACCTGAGGCGTGTGATATCCAATCTCGTTCCATTGATTTGCATCAATTTTCTTGTGCCGATGTAGGTTTACAAATGGTAGATCTACATATTACAGACATCCATGGTGTTTCTACCAGTTGTACTAGTAATGTTACAGTACTGGACACACTCCCGCCAGTAATTCAGTGTCGGGATACGCTTATCTATTTGGATACTGAAGGTAAAGCCAACTTATCTGTGGATTTAATTGACGCTGGTAGTTATGATAATTGCAGTATTGTAGAAAAAGAACCGATCACAACTGATTTTACTTGTTTGGATGTGGGGATGCAAGAAGTTGTTTTTCGCATAACGGATGCCAGTGGCAGTAGTCATGCTTGTACTTCTGTGATAACCGTTGTGGATTCTTTATTGCCGGTTGATCTTTGTCGAGATACAACTTTATACCTGGATGAGTTTGGGGAAGTCATGCTTGATGCAACGCTTATTGACGCTGGTAGTTATGATAATTGTGGTACCATCAGTCGGACTACGGACTGGGCGGAAATGAATTGTAATGATATAGGGGCAAAATTGGTCACTTTGCGAATAGCATCTGAACGGGGTGATACGGCTGAATGTCAGGCGCAGGTTACGGTGTTGGATACCATTGCGCCGCAGTTACTGGTAGGTGACTTGGCTGTAGACCTTAGTACCATTGGTGAGCATCATATTGATTCCTTGGATTTATTAGCTTTATTTCACGATGCGTGCGGTCCGGTTGATTTGGATACATTTGGTTTTCAATTTGACTGTTCCATGTTGGGGCGTTTGATTAAATTGATCCGGGCGACTGACATAAATGGGAATGCCACAACTGTGCGTTTGAGTGTATGGGTTAGAGATACAACCGGAATAACGTGTAATAACGATATTATCTGTGATGATCATCCGTGGGATCGGGAATATAACGATGATCAAAATGACCATCGAAGTGTTTTTGCGCAGCGGCAAATACGAGCCCGAGGGCGCATAAATTCGGGGAAACAGACCGTCTAT
Source organism: Saprospiraceae bacterium (assembly GCA_013214265.1). Classification (GTDB taxonomy): domain Bacteria; phylum Bacteroidota; class Bacteroidia; order Chitinophagales; family Saprospiraceae; genus DT-110. The sequence goes on from JABSSK010000071.1 coordinate 3,332, forward strand.
CAGGCTGGCGAAAGCATTACCTTGGAGGCTGGATTCCATGCGCGTAGGGGCTCTAGCTTGCGGGCCAGAATTCGACCTTGTCGGCCACGGGCAGATGCTGAGCATCCAATTGTAGGTACATTTCTTCCTGCATTAACTACATCGCCGACTAAGGTTTCAATGATAGATTTGAAGGTAAGTCCTAACCCTGCTTATGAGCTGGCGACCATACACCTGGAGTTATCTGAAAAACAAAAATGTGAACTTATCCTGTTTGATATGCAGGGCCGGCCAGTACAGGTTATACTGCCTGACCAGAACTGGGAACCTGGGGTTTATGATATCGATACCTATGTTGGTCATTTATCTGGGGGGATATACTCGGTTCAGTTACGCACACAAAAAGGCTTATGGACAAGGCAGTTGGTGGTTGTGAAGTAATTCGACTCATAAGCACTCCGTAAGTACAAGGCCTTTGGGTAAGTCTTGATGTGTATCATGTAGGCCTAAAGAGGAGCGGGAGGGAAAATAGCTCAATGCCTAAACTATTTTTAGGCATTGAGCAAATAGGCTATCCTTAAAAGGCGTAACCGATAGCTACTGTTAATGAAGGTACGATGGTAGTTGCTGAACCATCATCCGTAAATGAAATATCTTCGTAGTCACCAGATAAACTGGTAAAATTAGGCCCTATACCGAAGTCTAGTACAAATCCACTTTCATATGCGATTTGATACCCTATTTCTGCACCGATATTAAAAGCACTATAGCTTAGGTCATCATCTGCACTACCAGATTGGAATCCGATTTGTGGGTTCACATAAAAACCGGATGGTACATCTTTTTTAGCGTACGTAAAATAGTACCGGTAAGCTGCTCCTAAACCGAAAGTATTTACATCAATACCTAAAAATTGGTATAAATAATTTCCACTTAATAGTACAGACGATTTTTCGTTTAATACTTTTTCGTAAGTGGCATTAAAGTTGCCAAAAGCAAGTCCTAGTGGATTAGTTTTGATTACATTGTTATAAGATTGCGCATCGGCAAAAGTTGTCATACAGGCTGCTATGGCCAAAGAAAGTAATAACCTTTTCATATAGTTAAATTGATTGGTTAGAGCGACAAAGCTAAACATTCTTTTTTGAAAAGTATGTTACTTAGGTCGAATACCTAATTTAAATTAGGTATTCGTAAATAGACAGCTTAGACATACGCAAGTGATTCTTATTCGTATTTTATCTATGTATTAAAATGGATATGCAACACGCTGAATTACTATCTTTTATCTGCAGTGTGATAAGATATTCGGTATAAAATTTGCAGAAACCGGTTGGATTCATTATTATTACGGTGTAAATATGTAAAAAACAATCCCTGGACGTACGTGAAGCGGTTCCCATCGCATATCCCTCACTTACAGTCCGTTTTAACCATACCAAAATACAGAATGTCTAAACTACACAACGTGGTTGTTGTGCTGGGTGCCGTATGTTCCGTATCGAGTGCTTTAGCCATATAATATGATGTGTTAAATTTATTTAATCACTTGAGTACGAATTAAAAAAACAAACATGAAGTCCTCCTTAGTCATTGAGCAACGCAAGACTGCTGCATTTTTATGGGATGAAGTACAACGTGATACACGAATGTTTACTTTGCCTGTTCAAAGGTTACTTATTCTTGTTCTTGGTGTTCACGGCACTCTGATACTTTTACCTATGATTACGCTTGCTCAGTTAAGTATCTCATTGGCAGCTAGCGTATTGGTACTGATAATTGTACGCCTTTTAAATGCTGTTATTTGCCTTCAAACAGTTTATAAGCCTGAAGGTGTAGTCATTTCTTTTTTTAGATATCGTACCCAGAAGGTGTTTTTACATTGTAATGAAATTCGTTCTGCTGAGTTGATCAGGTTCCCTTTCTGGAGACGCCTTAAAGGGGGTCCCACCTATCGAGTCTATGGTCGTCGGGGTATAGCATTTCATCTCAAGGATGGAAGTACAGTGTACCTTGGCACCCAAGAACGGAAAGAAACCCTTAAGCGGGTTTTAACTATGTATCAATAGCCGAAAGGTTATTCTGATACCGTGCCCCATCGTACAATTTGGAGCAAGCCCTTTTTGGCTTGTTCCAAAATTCCTTGGATTTACATTGAAGGAATGCACCTCCGAATCAATTGCACGAATGAAATAATGTGCCGTAAGCGCATCTTTATGTACTCAAAGACGACCTAATTTTCTAGTTATCTGGTTTTGAAGACCGCTAATAACAGGTCATTTTGTGGATGTCGGACAAGAAATTGTCCCCCTTATGCCCCCGAGAAATTTCTCGGGGGTTTTTTAATTAAATGATTTCGGGTGGCGGTTGTATTGACATCAAGCTATAAGCAAATTCTTTAGCCTTAAAATGAAGGATTGTCATTAGCAGCATTTACTTCATGTATAGTAATACATAAGCTTATGGGTTTTCGCCTGCTGGCAAAATTATTAGTTGGTAATAACAACCATCTTTTGGCGAATCAAATGGCCCATCTGCACCCGCATCAGGTAAAGACCAGTTGGAAATGCTGAAGTATCTACACTATGCTCTAGATCAGTTTTATACATTAGATAACGCATATCTTCCTCATACAGTAGCCTACCCTGTATATCAAAGAGCTGAACTCGACTGCTTTTTGAAGCATCTCCCTGAATGGACAGATGGAGTACATTTCGGACCGGATTTGGGAAAATAGCGAGTTGGTATGCATCTTTCAAAACCATCCTAGTCGGTGTTGCCGAGGTTGTTTGTTTTCCGGAAGGTATCACATTAGGGTTTGATGCGGCATAATTGGTGGTAGTAATACAAGGCTCAGCAATTGCATTAAAAAGGGTTCCTGATGCTGCTTGGAACCCTGGTTCTAATATGATTATTTCGCCTGTCATAGTTACGGATGCTTGATCCGCCAAAGGGGCAGAGGCCATAATGATACCCTCAGAACGATACGTGCCGGAGGGTAAGGTGTTGGTCCAGCGCATATCAGAAGCACATACCGGAGGATCGACTTGTACGGACGTAACAACTTGCTGGATATTGCCGGCATTATCCTGAGCAGTTAACCACACAGAAATCATTCCTAGATCATCTATTGATACTTCCTGAGGTGTTGCTGTCAGGGAAATGGTACCACAATCGTCATACGCTTGTTCGACCAGTAGGTATGGGTTCAAAGTGGCGGTCCCTGTCTCATCCAAAACAACCGTCCAGGTTTTACCCTCCAGGATGGGCGGAGAGATATCTCTAGCTGTTATTTCTGTTCGACATAAAACAGATGCATCAGTCGCCCGAGCCTCGGCCCAGAAAGTACCTGGTCCTTCGATATAACCCTGATTTAGTGGGTAATCATCTAAGACAACAATCTCATGCACCTGATCCTCACCCGTTAATACAATATCTGATGGAACCACTTGGATCCAGCATTGATCATTTAAATCTACAGTCCGACTCGTTCTGCAAATTGCTGTCGGTACTTCGGGTTGTGCTAATGTAACGACTACATGAAACTGTTCAATACAAGTAACGGATTGTTGGATAGTCCAGCTGTACGTTCCTGGAGCTGTAATGGGCTGGCCTTGGACATAAATCGTCTCTCCTTCCCGAATGGTTCGCTGAAGGTGTATAATAGTCGTATCTACTTCTACGTCTATAGCCCAGGAACGACTGGCACAGTATATCCCATTATGCTGCTGTGTAACTTGAAGGTAATAACGACCAGGCTCGTCGATCGATACGGCAGAGGAATAGGCTATATTATCAACTGCGTATATATCGGTTTGTTTTTCCCACTTGTAGCTCATACTTCCGGGACCTTCGTCACCTGTGGCTTGCAAGGTAACCTCATTTTGCTGACAGGATAACCGCGTTTCTCCAGTCCAGGAGGCTTGAGGTTCTAAAACAGTCAGGTTCACTTGGTAATCTGTCAAGATACCTGCTTCAAATATTGAAACCTGATAAATACCTGTTGTTGACCATGTGTAGGGTCCTAAGGTAAAGGACTGACCTTTACATATCACTTTTGATAAATATACATCAGGTGGAGCGCAATCGATGGACTTAGCTTTGTTGCAGGGATAAACTGCCAAAAAGATGAGCAGATAGAGAACTGCTTTGGGGGTCATGGGGTTAGCATTGTAGTTTAATACCTTAGCTTACGTAATGAACGGATATGAGTTGCAACCCATTACGTTGTTGATCAGGACATGATTCAGCCTGTAAGGATAGGCCGCTATCCTAAAAATGTGTTTATGCGTTACATTCTAAAACGGGGTGGGTGCGCAAAGTGAAATTTTGTTTTCTTTAAAAATTATACCGTTTAATAGATGATTTGTACCGTTTAATCATATATGGTAATTTTTGATAGATTATTTTTTTCTTTAATAAATATACGCTAAAACGTGCATCCTATATGAAAAACATGTATACTTGTATTGTACAAAAAACGAATAAGAATTTAGGTCGTCTGTATCTTCAGCGTAATTCTAGCCATATCATGCTTTTTCGTTTTTTCTCTCCATTACCGTACTAACCTCAGCCGTTCTTCTTTTTATTTCCTATTTTCCCTCCCGTTGTTTATATGGTTAATATCTGATATTCCATGGTTCAGCACCATGGCTGTTTCTCATTTAGGATGGTTGCCTTAATGAATCAGGAATAATAGAATGAGCAAGGCACGCTCCTCTACCCGGTTTGCCTTAAAATATTACACGTTCTCAGTCGGCAGATAGCCATGTTGTATATAACTATTAGTAGACGTTCGGCCATGCCATTTCAACTAAATGGTCTTTTATTGCATCAGCGTTTTTTAAATGCGTAACCGATAATGTTCCTTTAACGTACTGACATCTACGTATGTAATAAACCTGCCCCGGTAATTTGTACTTTGTAGTAAGATTATAATTCTATGTATCGCTATATAATAATCGGATTATGCTGGTTATGCATCCTTCCCATTTGGGGAGATGCCCAGTCGATCCCCCCTCAAAGACGAACCGATTGGTCGCACCCAGGTGCGGAAAACGTTTTTACGCCATCCCGCACGGTAGACCTATCCTTTTTTGATGCAGATCCAACTGGAATTATACCAGCGGATATGGCTTTAGAAAAAGCTATACAGTCTTTGGAAGGCCCTGGAATGGTTCTTTTTCCTGCAGGCAGATACAGGTTTGATGCACCAATCCATCTTCCTGATTCTATAATTCTCAGGGGTACGTCTGGTATTGGTAATGATAGTCCACAGGCTACTTTACTGCTCCATTCTGGTGACGATCATGGTATCATTAGTAAGGGAGCTATAACAGAATTAGGTCCTATTCACCGTGGAGACTTGTTACAAGGGCAAACGTACGTTGGAATACGTCCAGATCATCCTTTTCAGGATGGTGACTTGCTCTGGATTCGACCAGTCGATGACGGGCCACTATTGTATAACAATTGGGCTCTGCAGTCGACAGGGCAGCTTATTCGTATACAAGAAGCTACACCTACCCGTTTGTGGTTGGAAAAACCCTTACGACGTACATTCATTACCAATAATATTACCTTGGTTCAGGTTCATCCGCGCCGCCAAGTCCATCTCGAATGTTTAGCAATTGAACGATTAGATACCACAGAGGCGCAGTCAGCAAATATTTATTTTGATTACGCTCTGGACTGTTCGGTCACCGGTATTCATAGCCAATATGGAAACTTTAGCCATATCACCATTCAACGGTCCGCTCATATTTCCATTGAAAATAGCGTGTTCACTAAATCACACGATTATGGAAATGGTGGGCGGGGCTACGGTGTGATGCTCCAATTTAGTGCCAGTGATTGTTTTTTTCACCAAAATAATTTTGCTACTCTCCGTCATGCCATGATTCTACAAGCGGGAGCTAATGGAAATGTTCTTGCTTATAATCATTCTATCGATCCTTTTTGGACAGGAGTGAGCTTGCCGGAAGACGCCTCCGGAGACCTAGTTTTGCATGGTAATTACGTATATCAAAACCTGATGGAAGGTAATGTAGTGCAGAATATTGTTATCGATGTCAGCCATGGGGTTAACGGACCTAATAATACCTTTTTTCGGAACCGAGCGGAGGGTTACGGTCTATTCATTTTTGAAGGCGCTACCCTAGGAGGCCAAAATCTGATCGGTAATCAGGTTACCAATACGTCAAGTTTGTTCCATGGTCAGTTCTTTTTGAATCAGAGTAATCACTTGGTTTGGAACAACTGGATTCGTGATCGAGCAGGTGATTCTGAAGCTATAGATCACCCTGCGGCTTCTCTATTCAATTATAATTTTGGCTCCTATTATGAACACATCGGTGCAATACCGCCGATCCAGCATGCTTTTGTGTATTCTAACATGCCACCCATCGAAGCTCAGTACCGAATGATACAACACCAACCGGCTACTTGTGGTGAGGTAGATTACAGTATGGTGGTATCTACACATGAAGAAAATGGTTCTTTTAGTTCCAAACTGAACATCTACCCCAATCCTTTTGTCGACCAATTGCAGATCGATGGGCTGAATCCGGACACACCGGTGGGCTTATACGATTTGCAGGGTCGACTTTTAGAAACAAAAATACTATCTGATCAGGACATTTGGGCTTTACCACATCTTTCCGCTGGTATGTACATAATCCATATGCAGCATATGACTGTACCTGTCGTAAAGGTGCATTGAATGGGTATGTAGCCAGGAATAAACAAGCCCATTGTACGCCTACCACAGTTGGTTAATGGCGGCGTTTGGGTAGAATCATTAATGTTATTGGTTACCGCCCATGATCAGTTCTTTACAATGGGGTGCTTGGTTTATGTATGCCTTATTGCATCAAGTCACCCCTAATTTCTATTGCTTAAAAGCTACGAGAAAATATCATTTGAATAATTAAACCACGGGATCTGGTCAATACATGACTTGTAGTGGGGTGATCGTTACACTTTTATAAAGTGCTGTACTTTATGGGACTAATAGCGGGATAAACTAGACCAGCGGTGACCACCAAAACAGAGAAATATATAACTTTACTGCTGGGTGGAAGTCTTCCTCCGATTTTACCGGCTTAGCCTATTCGCCTTACGGCAAATCATTATTTGGAAAATGATAATGCTCTGGCCATCACAGGATAATGGATCTGGTTGTGCTAATATTCTTAATTATTGTATGTACACTATGAAGAAAAATGTTGTTCTATTTTTTGCAAGTTTGGTGATAGTTGTGACTATATCATCGGAAGTTTTCGGTCAAAAACGAGCTTACCGGACTCCAGAATTTGCCTATAATTGGGGCAAGCCTTCCTTACATCCGGATCATATCATCCTAAATGTAACTGAAGACCCCAGCACCTCCATGAGTGTTACTTGGCGCACCAGTGTGGAGGTACAGGTCGGATATGCTGAAATAGCAAAAGCTACTCCGGCACCTAAGTTCTGGCGAAATGCTACCACCCTCAAGGCTAAAACAGAAACCCTCGACGCTACCGAAGTACAATACGCACAAAGTGTTACCAATTATCATTCTGCAACTTTTACAGGACTGGAGCCTAATACTATTTATGCTTATCGGGTAGGTAATGGTAGCATTTGGAGCGAGTGGATACAGTTCCGTACTGCTCCTACGGAAGGGCAGCCTTTTTCATTTCTGTATGTAGGTGATGCCCAAAATTATGTATTGGAATTATGGTCACGCCTTATACGAGCAGGCTTCCAAAAAGCACCACAAGCCGGTTTCGTTGTCCATGCGGGTGACTTGATTAATAATGGACACAGTGACCGGGAATGGCACGAATGGCATATGGCCGGTAGCTTTATTCATGGTATGCTGCCATCCATGGCTACCCCAGGTAATCACGAGTATTATCCCATCAACGATGAAGGGTGGAAAACGCGTAGCCGACAATTATCTGTACAATGGCAACCAGGCTTTACATTACCCGATAATGGACCCGAAGGCTTTGAAGAAACAGTCTATTATATGGATTATGGCGATGCACGCATCATTAGCCTAAATAGCAATACTAAAATTGGAAAGCAGGTACCATGGTTGGATAGCATACTCACCGTGAATCCTAAAAAATGGACCATCATAACCTTCCACCATCCCCTGTATTCAGCATCTTCCGGCCGTAATAACCTCAACCTCCGCAATGGCTGGAAAGCAATCCTCGACAAGCACCAAGTCGATCTAGTTATTCAGGGACACGATCATGCTTATGCCCGGGGTCATACGATGCCTACGGATTCCAACTTAGTAGCCGGATTGAATACCCGTGATCAATATATCGGAACCGCCTATGTGGTTTCCGTAAGTGGGGGTAAGATGTACCCCATGCGTCCAGATGGGTGGGCTGACTTTCCAGGTGCCGTGCGTGATCGAGGAGGGGAAAACACCCAGCTTTTCCAGGTGATCACCGTTGATGGCGATGTACTTATGTACGAGTCTTATACGCCTACCGGAGATCTTTATGATGCCTTCGATCTGGTGAAATCCAATGATGGGATGCCTAATACCTTTGTCGACCGCCAACAGGAGGCTATTCCTGTGCGTACACACGAAGAAACCATCTCTTATTACGATACCCTTCCCGAAAATATTGAGAAAAAACTGGAAAAAAATAATCCCGGATATACTGTTATCCGTGTCACTTATTACGATGAGCCTGAATTTCGAGGCTATGTCGTTCGTATGCAGGGAGAAGAGGATCGTATCGAACTTACTCTTGACGAAAAAGGTAATGTAGTAAAGGAATAGGCTTTCAAATCATGACCGTTGTTGGTATTTGTACTTTTCGTATTAAGATCAACAACGGCTCTTTTCATCTCAACCAGGTACTTTAAGTATAGGTGTTCTTGGTTTTTTTTGCTGGTGTGGGTCATACCCTAGGGTTGGAAAACACTTACAGGTGAACTCAATAATGAGCATACTTTCAAACCAGCAGTCATGAGAAAACTATCCACCCTTATCGTTATCCTAACTTTTGGAGTAGGAGCTGCCAATGCCCAATTCAGCCATTCTGTTGAAATTAAACCCCAAATTCGAGAAGTATCATTTTACAGACCTTTTGAATATAAAGCCAACTGCCCGGATATGGCTGCTGTGCTGCGCGTCAAAGTGATTCGCCGCAGTAATAGCTATGCCGGAACAGTTCTGATCGAAGCTTTTGCTCAAAACAAAGGGCTTATCACCTATAGCGGTAAAGCTAACCAAGCCATGATCGTACTGTACGAAATTCGCCCAGGAGTAAAGCCCAAAATTGTTGGAACTGCACCTTTCTATCATGTTCCGCCTGACGGTACATCGAGGCGAGTCCATATTTACCGCAATTGGTCTGTATCGAACGAGTTTCCGGCATCCTATGAAGCGCGTATCGTCTACGACCCAGACATCTTAATAGATGGCAATAGGTTTAATGACGATTGCAACAGCACCAATAATGTGCGCCGAATGCGTGGTAGCGCAATTAACGGACTATTCTCCAATACTTAAGTCACAATAATAATCCCTAAAGACCTTTATCCTACCTGGTTTACCACGGTGGGGTTAGGTTTTGTGAACCGGCCTGTAATTCTTAGTGTCTCTTTTACAGGAATAGCCGATACATATCCTATTTATTCTATGGAAGTGTGCTGAACTGGTATGAATAGGCGGATTCTATGCCACGTATATGATAATCTGATCGGATCATAATGATTTATCGCTATGCTTGGAACTTCAAATGGATAATCCTAGCGTAATTAAGAGATTGGTGCCTATTGGAAAATAGCTGTAATTCGGTCAAAAACTGAGTAATTCCATACATAGAGAGAAGGAGGTGGGCTTGGCCTTTCTTTTTTTAGTAATTTTAATTATGTCCCCGTGGTACACAAGCTGCTCACCCCAATAACAGAATGTTACCTAAACCCGCGGATTGCTTAACTGGATTTAGTTCCACACCCCCTTGTGGATAGTGTTGATTGTCTTCTAAATTATAAGGCTCTTAAAACATCTATACCTTTATCACTTTTAAACAAACAGCTATGAAGAAAGTATTTTTCATTTTGTTCCTGATTGTTTTATTGTATTGGGTTTTATCCTAACCAAAACCCCATGGAATCGGATCTCTTCATTGATGATAAATGTTACATTAGGTTGTTAAAAGAACGATTACTAAAACGATTCAGGGGACTTTTGTTCTAAACGCTTACATTTTCATATCAAAACCAAACGGTAGCTACACCTAAAATGCTTTCCATTGTTTAATGGAAAGCATTTTGTATAAGGTTGTTTTAGTACCAACCAAGTGGCAGCAACAAGGCTTTAAGGTCAAAGATGTGTTATTTGTTGTCCCAGCCCGTCCGTATTTCCTGTACAACTTACCCAGCATTTTCAGCATACAGAATCTGCGCTGCCTATTTTTTATAAAAAGAAAGGAGACTCTCCACTACCGGTCAGGATGTATGCTCATCTGTATTCTCTTCTTGGGTGCAAAAATGCCCTGATGATTAGGGGAGGAATTGCTCTTATCTTTTAAAGGCTTGATTGGTTGATGCTATTATAATCCGAACTTTCCTAGAAAGCTTTCGTCTAAACAACAAAGACTTGTAGGAACAGATGATTTACAATACGAATAAATCCGTATTTTAGGAAAACCACCGAAAGGCCCATCCAGAAAACAACCGAATTGGGTTTCCAGAAAAGGTCCACTATGATTTGTTAGGTTCGCTTAGCTGCTGACCTGCCATTCCAATCAGGGTGATGATAGTCAGAATGATGATTTCCCTCTAATTAAAAGACAAAAACGAAATACTATGGATAGAAGAAAATTTCTAAACCGCACTACGGCTGCTGCTGCAACCTTACCTTTTATGGGGTTATCAATGCCTGCCGTTAAGCCTGCCTCGATGGCAGATCGTTTATCCCAGCTAACCGGTGAAAACTACTGGAAAGCCCTACGCGAAGAATTTCCTATGCCAGCTGATGAAGCCTACTTCAATACGGGTACTATGGGGGCCCAGCCAACGCGGGTTCTGAATGCGGTATTAGAAAATATGCGGGATAATGCTTTTCATATCGCTCGCTGTGATTATCAGGGTAATGGTCCTCTTTTATTGCAAGGCTATCAGGGTTTCGATGGCCTACGTACCAAAATTGCCAAGCTGGTCAATGCGCGTGATTTCAAGGAGATCGCACTGATTCAGAATGCAACTATGGGAATGAATTACATTTCCAATGGTCTTGATTTTAAGCCTGGCGATGAGTTTATCAATACGGATCAGGAGCACGGTGGTGGTTTTGGTGGCTGGCGGACAGCAGCGAAACGCTATGGGCTGACCTATAAAGAAGCACATATTCCGATTCCAGCTAATGATCCTCAAGAAATTATACATAATATTTTTGCGTTGGTAACGCCAAAAACACGGGTGATTGCCGTTCCGCATATTCTATCAACTTTTGGCGTAGTATTACCGGTGAAGGAGATTTGCGCAGAAGCCCGTAGGCGCAATATCTTTACCATTATTGATGGTGCGCAATCGGTAGGGCATATCACAGTTGACTTGCAAGATATTGGCTGCGATGCGTATTACTCCAGTTTGCACAAATGGCTATTGGCACCGGCGGGCAATGGTATTTTATACGTCCGCCAGGAAGTGGTCGGTGATATATGGACGGTAGCATCCAGTTATAGTTGGGATAATGATGAAGACCACGGGTTGCGCATGACTCAGCGTGGTACCGGTAACGTTTCTTTGATTGTCGGACTGGAAGCAGCAGTTGATTTCCATAATGAAGTAGGTTCCGAAAAGGTGATCCAAAGAATCAAAGCGCTGGGTGATTATCTACGTGCCGGCCTGCAAGATATCCGTAAAGTAAAGATCGTTTCCTCCGTTCATCCGGCGATGTGTGCCGGACTAACAACGTATCAGGTGGAAGGCATACGTCCGGTGGATTTACAAAATAGGATGTGGAGCCGCTATAAACTCCAGCCGCGGGCAGCGGGTGATAAAGGTCTTCGCCAGAGTACCCATATTTACAACCAAAAAGAAGAGATAGACAAGGCACTGGAGGTAATTCGTAGTGTGTAAAACACTAATAAAGGGTGTTCTAAAACCCACCCGCAAATGCTTTCTGGATAGGTGCATCACGGACTGTAATGGATACGGAAAGCCATTTTTAGTGGTGAACAACCAGTAGCGTTCAGGATAGAAGGTTAATTTTTATTCAACTCGAAAAATAAAAAAATGAACAATCGTACAGGAATGATCCTTTGTTTGTGTGTTTTCGGATTGCTGGGCTCCTTGCAGGCTCAGCCGGTGGCCGATGACGTGTACTGGGCTACTGCGCAGGCTTCTTTTGAGCAACTAAAAGAATTATTGGCCATTCCCAATGATGCTCATTACCCAGAAGATATTGCACGCAATGTGCAGTGGTGCGAGGCGCATTTTTCCGCGCG
>JABSSK010000072.1:0-8621 GCA_013214265.1 Saprospiraceae bacterium
GACACCTATACACGAACTTATACCGTCAACTTTAAGCGATATAGTGAAACGGGTAATATTGTAGAAGAATTCGACCTGAATCCAAATATACTCTACGAGAAGACTTTCAATAAAATAGCGGCCTCGAACCCATCCACCAAACACTACTGGGACAAAGACATATTTACCCATATATCATCTCTCCCTCTAGTGGAAATGGATATGGAATTCAGGCAACAACGCGAAGACAGCCTCAATTATCAATTATTTCAGATACCTCTGGGTTCAGAAATTACCTTTACGGATACAGTTGAAATAAAAGATCAACAAACACAGGACTTACGCAATTACACCATAAAGGTATTAGAAGTTCTTCGACAGCCCCAACATCCTGATTATGAAGCTGAAGAAGGTGACCTGGCCGTTGGTGTGCGCATGGAAATACGCAAAGAAGGATCATCCGAAAGTTATGAGATCATACCCGTAATTGTGTTGCGTGATCAAATGGTATATACTTTTCCAAGTCAGGTTAATGATTTTAGTACTAAAGTTAGGTTACGGGAAGGCCTTTTTGAAGAAGTTTATACTCTGGAAGAAGAACTCGATTACCAAGAATTTAATCTGGCAAAAGGCCAGCAAGTTAATTTGAATGGCTTAAGCATTACGTTCGAAGGTTATAACCGCCAGCCTCAACTTGCAGGCTATCAAGAACAGGAAGGTGACTTAGCAGTAGGTGGTCGATTACGTATTGACTCCGAAAAAGGTGCTTTCGTTGCGGAACCGATTTTCCTGATCCGTGAGGGGCAACCCATGAATTTTAAAGCTGAAGTTCCTGAGGTTAACTTTCATGCCCGGTTTACCATGGTAAATCCACAAACCGAGGAGGCTCGTTTATTTTTGGCGCAAAATGAAAAAAATACCCTTACGATTCCGTTTGAAGTAGCTACCGATTCATTGCGTTCCGATTATATTGTTCTTCAGGCTATCGAATTCCCCGGAATCAACTTATTCTGGATAGGAACTATTTTCATGATGCTCGGATTTTTAATAAGCATGTTTATTCGAATCAATCCGGTTAGAGTCAAACCGGTATGATTAAAAGTATCGTGCTTATTGGCTCTGGACGGGTTGCCCATCACTTAGGCCATGCACTGTATAATCAAGGCCTACAGCTCGTTCAAATTGTTGGTCGTAATTCTAGTACTACTGCACAGCTTGCCCTTGAACTTGAAAGTGTAGCTGTAGGATTGGATAACCTTCAGCTTATGGATATACATGCCGATATGTATATAATCGCTGTTTCTGATTCCGCTATAGCCAAAGTCTCTTCCACACTTGCACAGTTACTACCAGATCATGCTTTGGTTGTTCACACTTCAGGCGCTACCCCTTTAAGCAAGATTGATCGTCATTTCAAATATCGCGGGGTTTTCTATCCTTTACAAACATTCTCACGAGACCAGGTAGTTGATTTTAGAGAGGTACCAATATGCCTAGATACAGCTTCTACTGGTCATCACCGGGCAGAATTAGAGCGACTCGCTCAATCCCTAAGTAGGTATGTGGTATGGCTAAATGAAGAACAAAGAGCTGTCCTTCACTTGGCTGCCGTCTTTGTCAATAATTTCACCAATCACCTGTTTGGTGTAGCATCCCAAATCCTAGCCTCAAAAGCGATTAACTTTTCCCTGCTCAAACCTCTTATAGCAGAAACAATTCGCAAACTGGACAATCTGCCACCACCAGAAGCCCAAACGGGGCCAGCTGTACGTAATGACCAAAGTACTATTGAAAAACACCAAGAATTACTCCAACAGATTCACCCTGAGTTTCTTGATATATACCAGCTATTAACCCGATCTATTCAAGACCTGCATTCTAATGATCAAAACGCATGAGTGTATGGTTGGTTAATAGCTTAAATTCATATTTTCAAGGATACCGAACCGATCTTTGGAAATGCCTACTTTTACTTTATTCTGCAACCTGAATTTTACCTTACTATGCGTATTGCCGGTTATATCGAACATCCAAGACTAAAAATTACCATTTTTCAAATGGACAATCGCTTTTCTGTTAAATTAGAAACAGGGATTCATGAACAGACTTATAAAATACGTACCGGCGGAGCGATTGAAACGTTAGCTGATGTAAAGAAATGGGTAGATGCTCCTTTCATTACCCAAGTCGAACAGGAATTTAAATACATGCATAAAATCCAAATGGAAGCCTTAGCTCGATTGAAGTCCACATCAAAAGCTGACGATTTTCCTGATATTATCTAATAAAGGGATGAACCCAACCCTGACCATGCTGTTTACCATCAAAAAATTATGTTAGGACTATTTAAGAAAGATCCAATTAAGAAAATGGAAAAGGCACACGCCAAAATGTTAGAGGAAGCTATGCACATTCAGCGTTCCGGTGATATTAAAGGTTATGCAGCTAAAATGGCGGAAGCGGATGAGCTAGAAAAGAAAATTATCGCTTTGCGAAAAGAACAAGAAGACAAATAGATTAATGTTCTTCTCTAAAATCGGTAAGCTGCATTATCACCTTGCTGCAGGGTATCTAAATAATTCCTGATAAATCCTTTTACGACTTGTAAGCCTTTTTCAAACACATGGTTGTTATTGACGATTATGTCGGCATCCTCCATATAAGGTTGGATATACTTTTCGAAAGCAGGTAATACATGATTCTCATACCGATAAAGAACGTCAGTTAGCGGATAATTTCGTTCCAGCTGATCCCGCTTTATACGTCGAATGACCTTAAGGTTTTCTTTAGCATTAATAAAAACTTTAAGGTCCATTTTCTTTCTTACCTTTTTATAATGAAACACAAAAAGGCCCTCCACGATAATCACCGGAGCAGGTCTGCATATCAATAATTTTGGTGTTTTCGCCTCGTTATTAAACGTGTATTCCTGACGCTTAATCCCTAGGCCTTTTATTAAGTGTTTTACGTCTGTGGTAAAAGCAGCTTTATCAATAGAAGAAGGTAGATCGAAATTTACTACGCCTTGTGGATCACGCCATTGCTCTGCTTTAGGCAGATAGTAATCATCTTGCGAAACAATGCACACCTCATCCCTTTGGAATGATTCTTTCAGTGCTCGAATAAATGTTGTTTTCCCGGAGCCACTTCCTCCAGTGATCCCAATAACAAGTGGCTTCATAACTCATTTGTGTCCTGTCACAAAAGTACGAAAGCCCTACCAGATTATCCACTTGTTCAACGGTATACTATCGTATGATTTACCCGTTGATTTAATAATTTTTTACTATTGTATCGTGATCCATATATATATCCTGCTTATCGGATACTTATGCAGTTGTGTACCTTCCTGTCAAGCTACAGATGCATAAAAAGTGTTATTTTCGGCCAAAGTATCTCAAATAGGAGCACAAATATTATTCTATGGATTTTATGATTAGTCTTTTTAGAGCCTTATTGGGGATTATAGCTATGTTGGCTATCTGCTATTTAATGAGCAATAATCGGAAAGCTATTAATTGGAAGACAGTAGGTGTTGGCATAGGTTTGCAAGTCATATTAGCCATTGCTGTGCTTCGAATCCCAGGAATTCGGCAATTATTTGATTTTATTGCCAGTTTTTTTGTTGTCATTCTTGACTTTACAGAAGCGGGTGCTGATTTCGTATTAGGAGACTGGCCTGATAATGCCCAAATCCGTAATGGTACGACTGGCGAACTCTTTAATGTAGGTTACATTTTTGCTATTAAAGTATTGCCGACTATTATTTTCTTTTCTGCCCTTTCATCGGTTTTATACTATTTGGGTATTCTACAATTGATCATTAAGGCATTTGCTTGGGTTATGGTACGTACCCTTGGCCTTACGGGTTCTGAAAGTTTAGCTGCTGCTGCAAATGTATTCATTGGCCAAACAGAGGCACCACTTGTGGTGAAGCCATATTTAGAGAAGATGACCCCTTCTGAGATTCTTTGTTTAATGACGGGTGGGATGGCAACCATTGCAGGTGGTGTATTTGCTGCTTACGTTGGTTTTTTAGGAGGTTCCGACCCAGAAACGCGTCAGTTATTTGCGACCCATTTACTTACAGCTTCCATTATGTCGGCTCCAGCCGCTATTGTTGCTGCTAAAATGATTTTTCCAGAAACAAAAAAGGTCGACTTGACCAATCAAAAGCTGGACATACCAAAGCAAGACGTAGGTACGAATCTTTTAGATGCTATTTCTCGAGGCACCACAGACGGTTTGAAATTAGCCGTTAATGTTGGTGTTATGCTACTGGTATTCACAGCCTTTGTGTCCATGCTCAATTATATATGTACGGAAGGCATCGGCAACATCAGTAACTTTAATGCATTTATAGCAAAGGTGACCGATGGGCAGTACCAAGCGTTTAGTATTGAATTTGTATTGGGTATACTGTTTGCTCCTATTGCGTGGTTAATGGGCGTTCCTAGTAATGAGGTTCTAATCGTTGGTCAGTTATTGGGGCTCAAAACGACCCTAAACGAGTTTTTTGCGTATACCGCCTTGGAGGGGGCCAAGAGTGGCCTAAGTTTTAAATCTATAATCATTGCAACCTATGCCCTTTGTGGCTTTGCTAATTTTGCTTCTATAGGCATACAGATTGGTGGAATAGGCGCAATTGCACCTAACCAACGACAATTACTCACCCCATTGGGTCTCACGGCCCTCATTGGTGGAACCATTGCTTGCCTCCTTACCGGAACAATTGCAGGTTTTTTGGTAGCTAGTTAGTTTTTATTCAACTGACGAAGGGTTCGCGCAATTTGTCGCTTATGGCGAATCAAATGGTCATCAAAAAATCCTAACATGCCCATCAAAGTTAGCCTTCCGGCAAAAGGATGCCGATAAGCTTCTTTCACGAACAACTCATCCGGCTGTTCTTGCAAAAAAGCAGCAAGATCTGATCTTTGCTGGCGCCATAGGCCCATTACTTCTTCTAAACTGGAATGTTCGGGGAATTGCGATTCACCTACCATTTTAGGTGCTTCACGCTTACTGGAACTACGCATAAAAATAGTAACGGATAAGCTGCGCAATCTGGCGCCAATTCCTCCATTTTTCATACTGCTAATACCGCCTTTAAGTTTTTTTTCCAAATACTTGTGGGAAAAACCTTCAGCCAGTCTGATGTGGTGCAGATTATCCAGAACCGACCATACCCCGGGAGCAGGTCGATAATTCAAATCCGCATTAGCATATACACGCAATTCTTTTTCTAGGGTATCCAGATCACTATTCAGAGTGTCCAGACGGTCTAGCGTTTTCTGTTTCATAGAGTTAGGTTTGATGAAGTTCCGACGCAGGGGCCCTAACGTCGGAACGGTAAGAATTTTCTGTTAGTAGTTAACTGGCGCCTCCAATTCATGGAATATAAAAGCCCACTTATCGGTTTGCTGTTCAATTACTTTGGTAGTTGAGCTCGCTCCATGTCCCGAATTGGTATCAATTCGAATCAAGGTAGGTTTTTCGCACCCTTGTGCCTTTTGCAGCGCGGCCGCAAATTTAAATGAATGTGCAGGCACGACTCGATCATCATGATCCGCGGTTGTTACCATCGTGGAAGGGTAACAGGTACCTTCCTGAAGGTTATGATATGGGGAATATCCTTTTAAATAAGTAAACATCTCCTCACTTTCCTCCGCAGTTCCATAATCGTAAGCCCAGCCTGCACCTGCGGTAAATTTGTTGTAGCGCAACATATCAAGAACACCAACCGCAGGAAGGGCAACCCGCATAAGATCAGGACGCTGAGTCATTACCGCCCCAACCAGTAACCCTCCATTGGAACCACCATGAATGGCCAGCTTTTGACTACGCGTATAGTTGGCATCAATTAAATATTCTGCAGCTGCTATAAAATCATCAAATACATTTTGCTTGTTCATTTTGGTACCTGCACTGTGCCATTTTTCACCGTATTCCCCACCCCCGCGAAGGTTAGGAACTGCATAAACACCTCCGTTTTCCAGCCAAATAATGTTAGATACACTAAAACTTGGTGTAAGGCTAATATTAAAGCCCCCATATCCGTAAAGCAGCGTCGGATTATTCCCATCCATGTCGATTCCTTTCTTGTGGGTAATCATCATAGGTACTTTAGTACCGTCTTTGGAGGTGAAGAAGACTTGCTCTGACACAAATGCATCGGGGTCAAATTTTACACCACTTTCTTTATAGACCTGAGAACGTCCGGATGCTACATCAAAACTATAAATTGTACTTGGTGAAATATAGCTTACAATTGAGTAATAAAGAGTCTGATCGTCCCATTGCCCACCAAAACCACCGGCCGAACCCTTACCTGGCAAATCAATAACCCGAATGACTTCCCCATTGAGATCAACTTGTTCGATGTAGGAAAGGGCATCTTTCAAATAATTAGCAAAAAAATAACCTCCACCAGAACTAACGTTTAGAGGTTCTGCACGTTCTGCTATCACATCAATCCAATGCGCTGGTAACGGATTATTTAGGTCTACCTTTACCAAGCGTCCATTTGAAGCATTTAGATCCGTTCGGATATATGCGTATGTACCCTCAAAATGAACGGGCATATGGGTGTTATCAAAATTATCAACAACTGAAATGATAGGGTTACCTGGCGTACGAAGGTCCTGAATATACATTTCATTACCATAAGTAGAAACCGAAGCTGAAATACCGAGCCAGTTACCATCTTCTGAAACTGAAGCTCCAATATATCGCCTAGGCGTCGCTTCCCCACCAAAGATCAACTCATCTTCGGATTGTACAGTGCCCAAACGATGGAAGTACAACTTATGATATTGGGTCATAGCTGATAATTCCGACCCTTTAGGCTTATCATATGAACTGTAATAGAAACCTTCATTACCACGCCAAGAAATACCACTGAATTTTACATCAATTAAGGTGTCACCAACTTGTTCCAACGTTTCGGTATCCAGTACAATAATTTTTCGCCAATCGGAGCCTCCTTCTGAAATAGAATAAGCCGCCAGACTACCATCCTTAGTAAAACTCAACCCCGCCAATGAGGTAGTACCGTCTTTGGAAAAAGTATTAGGATCCAGAAATACTTGTGGATCAGCACTTCCCTTTTGACGGTAAATCACGAACTGATTCTGTAGCCCATCGTTTTTATAAAAATAAGTGTAGTCACCCCGATCAAAAGGCGCCCCGTACTTTTCGAAATTCCATAAATCTGTCAATCGATTTTGAATAGCTTCTCGAAAAGGAATTTGTTCTAAAAATCCGAACGTTACCTCATTTTGTTTTGCGACCCACTCTTCGGTATCCTGAGCACGATCGTCTTCCAACCATCGATATGGATCAGGAACTTCCACATTGTGGTATGTATCAATAACCATTTCTGATTTTGTGTCTGGATAGTCAGATACCATAATTTTCTGCATAGATTGATCAAATGAATCATTTTTGCAAGAAAACAACCCCACAAGGATCAGGGTTGCCATTACTAAAGTCAATCTCATATTCTTTTTTTTAATGTACACAAAACCTCAGAGGAAAGGTATTCATGCCTTATTTTTGAATTACCGTAAGCGATCAATACAAGCTGCCGCAGCTAAATCTTCTAATGCGTGCCCTACAGATTTAAATAAAGTAATATCCGATGGATCCCTCAACAATTGAAACTTTTGTCGACATAAATCAAATAAATCGGCTTCTATCTGTTTCTCTTGGATAATTCCCATAGCTAAAGGAATGGCCAGATCACCGGTCATATAAGTCCCCGGTTTTCGTTCATCCACAAAAATACGCGTCCTTTTCAGAATTATACTTTCCACCTCTTGCATATCCTTGCGATAAGAACCCACCAAATCGAGATGCTGCCCTGGTCGTAACCAAGCGTCTCGCAAAATGGGAGATACACTTAGCGTGGCGGTGCTTATTATATCTGCCTGTGGCACAATACACGATAGTTCATTAGCCTTTTCAATAACCACCCCAGGCATATGCAGTCGAGATACTAAGGCTTCAGCTTTCTCTGGGT
Organism: Saprospiraceae bacterium; assembly: GCA_013214265.1. Taxonomy (GTDB): domain Bacteria; phylum Bacteroidota; class Bacteroidia; order Chitinophagales; family Saprospiraceae; genus DT-110. The sequence continues at coordinate 8,000 of JABSSK010000072.1, forward strand.
TTCGCCCCCATATCCATATATGTCGAATTGGTCGTACTGTAGCGTGTGCACGAGCCAGTTCAGGCGCCAGATTACCCGTACCCATAATTAATAGAGAAGAAGCATTAGGCCGAGCTAAATAATCACAAGCAATTGCCGAGGTGGCCGCCGTTCGCCATGATGTTAGTCTTGGCCCATCAAGTAATAGTTTAGGTGCACCTGTTTGACGGTCAAAAAGGATATACACCCCCTGAATGACAGGCATATGGTATCCAGCGTTATGCGGAGAAACCGTTACCAGTTTTATACCCATTTTATTGGTATTCATCCACGCAGGCATAACCAGTAAGACGGAGGAGGCATCAGGCCGATCCGTTGTATATGAAAAATGCCCACGTTCGGGTGTGAAATGGCGCTCAGAAAAGGCCGACCGAATCGCTTCAATCAGTACAGGATAAGACAGTAAATTATCCATTTCCTGTGCTGATATCCAGGGAATATTCATTGATCTGGTTAAGGTGGCTAATTCCTATTTTTTCGAACTACCGAAAAATAAGTTGATTAAAAGTAGTCTTTTTTAGGTGGGATGAAAAATGTAATCTGAAGCGTCTATCATCCAAATAAAAAATACCTTTGAAAAAAA
>JABSSK010000072.1:8631-15473 GCA_013214265.1 Saprospiraceae bacterium
ACATTTGATTGCCTTGTGTATCCTAATCCACTTACCTGATAATCCTCAACCTTTACCCTTTAATTTCCCTAAACCCGTAATCTTTTTCTTATTTTCTCGGAGCAGCAAAAACTATGGTATGAAAAAACAACTCTACTTTTTACTTCTACTTCTTCCGTGCTGGACATTTGCTCAAGTAGATGCTTCCCCAGACAGGCGTTCCGACGAAGGCAAAGGTCCTTATAATCAGTTAATTATTCGCGGTGTAACGGTCATCAATGGCAATGGAGCCCCCCCGCGTGGCCCCATAGATATTGTTATTGAAAATAACCGCATCACGCGAGTTGCTGTAGTGGGCTATCCAGGGGTTCCTATCTCATCAGAAAGCCGTCCTAAATTAAAGGAAGGAGGATATGAACTAGATGCCGAAGGTATGTATGTCCTGCCTGGTTTTGTCGATATGCATGGCCATATTGGAGGTACTGCGCAAGGAGCCAATGCCGAATATGTTTTTAAACTCTGGATGGCCCATGGTGTTACTACGATCCGTGACCCTTCTTGTGGTAATGGCCTGGATTGGGTGCTGCAGCACAAAAGGCGATCCGATAAAAATGAAATTGTGGCACCCCGAATTAAAGCGTATACAGCATTCGGTCAAGGGCATAGTGGACCTATAAAAACTGCCGAAGAAGCCAGAGCATGGGTAAATTTAAATGCAGAAAAAGGAGCGGATGGAATAAAATTCTTTGGTGCACCACCCGCAATTATGGACGCTGCCCTTAGACAAAACAAACAATTAGGACTCCGATCTGCTTGTCATCATGCACAGATGGATGTCGGCCGCTGGAACGTCTTGAACTCGGCACGTGCTGGCCTTACATCCATGGAACACTGGTATGGATTACCTGAAGCCTTATTCTCCGATCGAACAGTTCAATACTATCCTCTCGACTATAATTATCAAAACGAACAACACAGATTCGAAGAAGCTGGGAAGCTCTGGGAACAAGCCGCACCTCCTTATTCTGAACATTGGAATGCTGTAATGGACGAATTACTCGGTCTCGATTTCACTCTGGATCCGACCTTCAATATCTATGAAGCTAGTCGTGACCTTATGCGTGCGCGCAGGGCAGAATGGCATGAGGACTATACCATGCCTTCCTTATGGCGATTCTATCAGCCGAGTCGAATATCCCATGGTTCGTACTGGCACTATTGGGGTACTGAGCAAGAAGTAGCTTGGAAAAGGAACTACCAACTCTGGATGACATTTATTAACGAGTATAAAAATCGAGGCGGAAGGGTGACAGCTGGGTCAGATTCAGGATTCATCTTCCAATTATATGGTTTTGCTTTCATTCGCGAATTGGAGCTACTGCGAGAAGCAGGGTTTCATCCTTTAGAAGTCATCCGCTCAGCTACCCTAAATGGTGCCGAAGCACTAGGAATGGATGAAGAAATTGGAACAATCGAACCTGGAAAACTAGCTGATCTCATTCTAATTGAAGAAAATCCACTACAAAATCTGAAAGTCCTTTATGGTATTGGAGCCATAAAACTCAATGGCATAGATGATATTCAGCGTGTAGGCGGTGTTAAGTATACTGTAAAAGATGGTATCATCTATGACGCTAAGCAAATGCTCGCCGATGTCAAGAAGATGGTAGCTGAAGCTAAGGAAAAAGAGGGGTTTGAAATTGTGCAACCGGGCCACTGATCCATCTAATTGCAAAAAGAGGAATAGACGTAGCCCTCCTATTCCTCTTTCTGCTACTTAGAAAACGAACCCACGACAAAGATTTGGCTAACATTACTTTCCGTGTACGGTGTCATAATTTATTTATCCATATCCGTTTTCACAAAATCTGCTGCTACTAGTATATCAGAAGGCGACACGCCAAATCTAGCCTGAAACTTACTAGTGAAATACGAAGCACTTTCAATACCCACTTCATAGCGTACCTCTGCAACCGTAAAATACTTCCGTTCATGTAGCATCCGGTAAGCTTCCTGCAAACGCAACTCCAACAGGAAGGCCACCGGTGAAAGCCCCGTCTCCTTATTTAATAGGCGCTGCAATTGTCGCCTACTATACCCTAGTGCATCCGCCAAATCCTCAATCTTAAAGGTGGAATTATCTAAGTTCTGACGAACAACCGCCTCTGCCCTGCGCAACAGCTGTTCAGTGGCCGGACGTTCGCCTGCTTCCAGTACAGGACTTTCTGCACGATGTAATCGCCTCTGCATCAGATTCTGTAATCGTACCTGCAATTCCTGAATACTAAACGGCTTAAGCATATAATCATCTACTCCCATACGCAGGGCTTGCAAACGATCCTCTTCCATGACTCGCGCAGTTAGAAATACAAAGGGAATATCCGACCAATTCGCATTATCCATCAACTTTTGGCGCAAACCAAATCCGTCCATATGAGGCATCATTATATCCGATACAATCAGATCAATTGTCTTCTTCTGCAAGACTGTCAGCGCTTCCTGTCCATTCAGCGTAAGCGTAGGATCAAAATCAGCTTGTAAACTATCATAGATAAACTGACCCAATTCCGGATTATCCTCCACAATAAGTACTCGCGGACGTACGGCTCCTAACGGCTGATATCCGGATGGCCATTGGTCGGCAGATACATGGTTATCCACTACGGTTTCCTCCGATTCAATACGTGCAGTTGTGCGCATAGCCGGCAACGTAAGCTGAAATAAAGCGCCACCTTCAGATCGATTCCGGGCTTTGATTGTTCCCCCCATCAACAAGACTAATTCCCTGACAAGTGACAATCCTATACCACTACCTTCTATACCTACAGCCTTATCACCACGCACGTATTGCTCAAAAAGAAGGTCCGGATCAATATTCCCAAAACCAGGACCTGAATCCGATACTTCCACTTGAAGCTGATCTGCTGACCAATGGCTCCGAAACCAGATCGCACTGCCCATCCCCGAGAATTTATGTGCATTATGCAATAGGTTATTCACGATCTTTTCTACTTTATCCGTATCCAGTAGTACCGTTACATCAGACGGAACATTTACTTCTAACTCTAAACGCTGCTGATTACTTTCTGCTACCGAAGAGAATGTTCCGCCAATGCGCATCAGATACCCTCTTAAGGCAATCGGGCGATTCGTTAGATCCAGCTTTCCTGATTCCAGTCGACTGATATCCAATAATTCATTAACCCGGTCGAGTTGCCGACGGGCATTACGCCGAATGGTTTGTAAAGTAGGATGTATCCCCCGCAAACGCTCCTGACCCAACAATTGCTCCAAAGGACCCAGAACTAATGTCAGTGGTGTTCGCAACTCGTGCGACACTTGCACAAAAAAACGAGATTTCATTCGATCCAATTCTTCTAATTGAGCTCGTTGGGACTGTTCAACCTTTAGCCGCTGAAGAGCTAACTGCCGACGTTGCCAGAATAGAAATGAAAATGAACCCAATAACAACAACAATACTCCGGCTCCCAGTGCTTGCATCTGCCTCTTTCGTCGCTCCGACTCCAGCTCAATACCCTGCTGAATAATCTGATTTTCTTTTTCTGCCGTTTCGTAACGAATGCGGGCATCTGACATCGTTTCACTGATCTTCTCATCATATATGATCTGATCAACTTTGACCTTCTCTTGGTAATTCTCAAGGGCCTTTTTGAACTGACCTTTTGCCTCAGCCAAGTTAGCAGCTACACCATAATACTCCGATTGGAATCTTTTTAACTCCGAAAAAGTCGAATCAGCATAGGCCATTTGCAAATAATAAGCAGCTGAATCTAATTTGTTAAGTTTTATAAAACTATATGCCACCTTAATATACAGGCTTAAAACAGAACTACTACGGCCTAATTCTTTAGCTATCAATATACTTTCACCGTAAATAGAAACAGCGTCTTCGTACTCCTCTTCAGAGTCTAACAAAAAACCTAAATTCTCATTGGCTACTATCGCAACTGAGTTATCTCCTACAGACAAGGCTACCTCTCTGGCTTTTTCAAGAAGTTCTTTTTTTTCTTCTACACTAGCTGTCACATTACTTAAACTTATCAATGTACTTGAATACACATGAGGCCAATCCAAACCAGATAAAAAAGTCAGAACCTCTTCAAAAACCGCTCGGGCATTAACAGTATCCCGTTGAACTTCATGATACTGACCAATATTTGCCAAAGCAGTTATTATACCTCTAGTATCCCCCCTTTGGCGAGCAAAACTCAATGACTTATATGTGTAGGGTAATGCTTCTTCAAGCGTTTGAGTCTCTCTTAAAATGACACCCATCAAATTGTTAGCATACTGTTTTACTAACAAATCATTAGATACCTCGCCATAAAAAAGTGCTTTTTCACCTAATTCTAAGGCTTTACTATATTGACCAGCTAAAAAGTTAGCTGCACCAATTTGGTAGTTTGCTTTAGCGATCAGAAGGTTATCTCTCTTTTTTTTAGCTAGTGCTAATGCTTCTTGGCCGTACAGAATAGCGGAATCCAGATCAGTTGACCGGTATGCTCCTGATAATTCATATAATACCGAAAACTTTGCACTATCGTTCTTGACAATGGATAACTCAGTTTTTAGTTCCTGAATCGTTTGTGCGGAAATGGGAAGAGAACAAAAATAAAAACCCAAAAATAAGTACAACAGCACAAACGGATTCCCGGGCCGATAATGCATACGTATTCTGGTGGTTTGGCAGTAGTACATAGAGAAAAATTAAGGACGCTGTTGCGCCCTACATATTTAATAAGGAAAGCTCATTAACTTATCTCATAAGATCGTTTGAGACATATAATAATGAAGAACTTATGTAACGAGAAAAGCCATTGCTCTTTACGAAAAAAACTTTTTCATACCCCTCTATAAAGATTACAGGTGAAAAATAAAATATTTTTTTTGGAAACATCCGTATTCTATTATTTCAGTCCATACATCTAACTTTAAAGTAAAAGTATGAATCTCATTTTATCCATAAATACCTGGACTTTTCTTCATAATCATTCTTTTCCCTTTATTACTAGCTTTATTATTGTCCATATCATACCGAACTCCCCCTAAAATCAACATGAATTCTACCACATAAACCGCAATTGTCCGATTTGAGCAACAGAACGTCCAATTAGAGCAACACCTCTCAATTCCTTTTACGGACCTTTCTCAAATATTAGTTAAACTTAAATCAGATAAAATGCGGTTGGTTAATATTCTCATTACTCTACTTATTACTGCAATCACTTATGGGCAAGAAAGCTCATCTAATCGAATTACTGCTCCTGATGATCTTTTGATCATTGACATGTCAGCTGATCCCCAAAACAATATTTATGCATTAATTAATACCTCACAAAGTAGTTCTTTTTCAGAGGTCGTCGTAGTTACTAAAATGACATCCGACAGGACAATCCTTTGGTCTAAACAAATAGGTACGTCTGATCAATTTTTGCGTGCCAAGGCCATACAAGTCACATCGAACGGTGACGTCTTAGTGGCTTTTAATGATTTTTTCAGTATTTTTCAGACTACTAATATGACGGTAGTCAGAATGTCTCCAGCTGGAGAGATTATTTGGCAACGATCCTATGGAGCTCAGTTTCAGCTTACTGAGATATGGGACCTGATAGAACTTACCAATGGAGATCTCGTTCTGGCTGGCGTGGTCAGTCAATCTGAGCGTTTATATGACTGGTATTTTGTGAAAACACAGGCAGACGGAAAACGGATCACCGATCTAAGCCTTGGCGGAAACAACTATGACTATATTTCACAAATTACGGAAGCTACTGATGGGTCTATTTTTGCAGTAGGTGAAACGAGCAGTTACGCTCAAGACGGCAGCTACGAAGCAGGTATTGTTCATCTGAATAATAATCTGACCGTGCGTAAAAGTGTCCGATTATCTGCCCCAGAATATCAGCAGGAATACCTCAATGCTGTTGCACATACCTCTACTGGAGGCATTGTTTTCTCGGGGCGATTTGATAGCGAGCATCACTACTTATTCTGGGATGGTCAAGAAGAGATGATTCGCTCCCGCTTCACTGGGTACGGAGAAGCTGTGAATATTCTTCCGCAAGGAGACAAAACCTTTGTTACACATAATGCGGAAGGTTTAATCTATCGTTTTAGCGAACAAGATGATTATACATTCCTTTTCTACCAAGATGATTTTGATGTTGGTCGAGGTAATCGGGCTTCGGTTCGCACTTCTAATGGTCAGCTCTGGTTTGGGGGGTGGGTTTCTTCCGATACCAGTACCGATCTGTTTGTTTTATTCAATTCTGTCTCAGAAGAAGCACCTGGCTGCAGTGGATATTTAAGTGGCTCAGTAGATACCACACATAAGGTATTCAATACCATTGAAATAACCCCTATTCTTAGTACAGTAGGGCAAGATACGGTTACAAGTTATAGCATTGCTAATTATTCCATGCAAGTAGAAAAAGTGTGTCAAAAAACATGCGTAGGCCCGCCTTCTGCCGAATTCGATGTATCCTTTACCGGCCTCCAAGGTGTTTTTTCCCTCCAGAATGCATATGGTCTGGATACTACAAAAATCACGTGGGTTATTGACGGTAATGTCTACCCAAATGAAAGTACCGTCCGATTTAATTTTAGTGGCGAAAATACTTATGAGGTATGTGTGACTGTAGAAACGGAGTGTGGTAGATCCGTATCTTGCCAGACGGTCAATCCGATGACTACCAACTGGAATAACCTTGTCAGAAATGATGCTCTGAAAATCTGGCCCGTACCCACCACCCGGTCCTTATGGGTAGAGTGGTCCGATGTAGTCTTCACGAATGTAGAGGTTATAGATTTGTATGGTCGACATATTTCCGTCAACTGGCGGG
>JABSSK010000073.1 GCA_013214265.1 Saprospiraceae bacterium
CCGTTCAGGCTATCGAAAAACAAGATAGCGCCATCTGGTTCGAGCAGCTTCTGGAACTACACCGAAAACATGCACCGGCCGATCGAAAGATATGATGCTCTGATTATTGGTGGTGGCATTTTTGGTATATATGCAGCCCTTCATCTGAGTCGGAATCAGGGACGACGTATTCTACTGATTGAAAAAGAAGCGGAGCTACTAACTAAGGCTTCTATTGTCAATCAAGCCAGACTGCACAGTGGCTACCATTATCCACGATCTGTTGCTACGGCCCGTATGTCAGATGAGAACCGTGCCCGATTTACACAGGAGCATAAACCATTTATATTTAAGCAATTCTCAAAATACTATGCTATTGAGCGGTTCGGATCGTTTACGGATGCCCAACAGTTTGAACGCTTTTGTCAATACCTGAATATTCGGTGTGACAGAGTCGATGATCACCCCTTATTCAAATACCATCGCCTCGAAGCTTTATACGAAACGGAGGAATTCACCTTTGATCCACTATTAATTGCTCAGTATTACCGTGCGCAGATCATAGCTGACCCCAATTGCGAGGTACGGTGCCAAATGAAGCTCGAACACGGAGAAACGAAAGGGGACCAATGGGAAGTTCATCTAAATGATCAAAAAAGAGGGTCTTCTTTTCGGATTCAAACGCCCCTAGTCATTAACGCCACCTATGCTTCAAGTAATGCTGTTTTGAAGCGATTTGAACTACCCTTCATCGATTTGATGCACGAGATTTCTGAAATGGTATTTGTGCGTATTCCTGGTTTTGAAAAAACGGGTTTGACCGTTATGGATGGGCCATTTGCCTCTCTTATGCCTTACGGTAAAAGTGAATTATTATCGTTGTCATCCGTAGCATATACACACCATCAGGTAAGCTACAATCCATTTCCTACGTTTGACTGCCAGCAGATGCGGGTCGACTGTACACCTGAATTTAGTGCCAATTGCCTGGGTTGTGCTTTCCGTCCCCCCAGTCATGCGCAAAAAATGATTCGCCAAATCAGACACTACCTGTCCGATCATTTAAATATCAACTACTACAGCTCTCTGTTTACGATAAAAAGCAAGCTTCGGGCGAATACCATTGATGATGGTCGCCCTACCGAGATAAGCAAGCTGCATCATCAACCTAATTTTTACTGTATATTCGCTGGTAAGATTAATTCTATTTATGAGATCGAACGGGTCAACCTTACCTGACGACTTTCAGGCCGATAGGCTATTAAAAATAACTTATGTTTTCTCACGATTTCCAGAAACGCGTCCGATACGGAGAAACGGATCAGATGGGATACCTATATTACGGGCATTATCCTGCTTATTATGAGATTGGCCGAGTTGAAATGTTGCGATCCCTCGGTTTAGCCTACAAATCACTAGAAGAAGAGCACCAAGTCATGATGCCTGTCATGAGTTTGAATATGCGTTTTGTTCGGCCTGCACGATACGATGAGAACCTGACGATAAGAACGACCCTGAGGAAGATGCCCACAAAGCATATCGTTTTTCACGTCGATATTTTTAACGAAGCTGGAAAATTAGTGAACGGTGGGGTAGTAAAACTATGTTTTGTGCATATGAAAACGAATAAAACCGTTCCTGTACCGGAAGTATTGGCCGAAAAGCTACGTCCATTCTATTCAGAGTGAGTAAGTCGACGAACATATGGCAAAAATGGCGGACCCAGCTGTCAAGGCACCCTTGGCGACTAGCCGTTCTACGGTGGTCAAAGACCCATTCTTTACCTGGCTTTTTTCGGGTACCGATATACGATGTTTTTGTTTTTGTAGGCAAAGAGATTAAGCAATACGATCTTTTTGTTCGGGCTAATTCTGTGGCCTTCAGTTTTTTCCTTTCCTTGTTTCCGTCTATCATGGTACTGTTCACTTTGCTACCCTACCTCAAAAATTACGTACTTACTTATTTACCACAAGGGCATAACTTTGATGCTTATTTACAAAAAGAAATAGGCCAAATTATGCCGGGCGTAGCAGGAGATCGCCTTTTTAATTTTATTGATGATATAACGAATAATCCACGAGTAGGCCTGCTTTCATTTGGTTTTTTTATGGCAATATTTTTTAGCTCTAATGGAATGATCATGCTGATGCGTGGCTTTAGTAAAGGCTATTCTACGACCTTCAAGAACCGTAACCCGGTTCGCAAAAGGCTCATTGCCATCTCCTTGACTTTCGTGATAGGTTCGTTATTAGTGGCTGCGGTTGTCCTGATGATTGTGGGGGATTTGGGTATTCGTAAATTAGATGAGCTAGCACGTATCGACTGGCTCACCCAGTTCCTACTCAACCTCTTGCGCTGGCTGGTTATTATTGGACTGTATTATTTTGCCATTGCCATTATTCACCGGTTTGGAGCATCAACCCGACGCAAGTTCAAAATGTTAACACCAGGGGCTGCGCTTGCCACTATGTTGTGCCTTGCCGCTTCTCTAATTTTTTCCTATTACGTCAATCATTTTAATACCTATAACGAACTCTATGGTTCTATCGGAACGATTATTGTCATTATGCTATGGATGCAAATGAATTCTTTATCCATACTTGTTGGATATGAACTCAATGCCAGTATTGCCGTTAATCGGGATATGCGTGAACAGATTATCGAAAAACAATCATAAAGAGGAAGCTCCATACCAGTAATCAAAATTTTGGGTATACCCTTCCGTTACTGGTCGCTTAATTATTAAGCTCTTTTATCAAAACTTATTGCCGACGCTTTATATACTGCAGGACCCATTACACCGTTTCAAGGTCATAAAGTAAGAAATTTAGTACATGAAAAATATCATCCTTGCCACGCTATTCTTCAGCGTGACGACAACCATCTGGGGACAAAAGTACAGCAACGAATTCCTTTCCATTGGGGTGGGTGCACAAGCGCAAGGCTTAGGCAATGCTGTTATTGCTCGTATCAATAATGTGACCGCCACCGTTTGGAATCCGGCAGGATTAATTCAAGACACCGAGTTGGAGGGTATTCAAGTTGGTGCGATGCACTCAGAATGGTTTGCTGGTGTTGGTAAGTTCGACTACTTAGGAGTGAGCCTTCCTGCTTTTGGAGGAAACCGTCGACTCGGGTTCAGCCTGATCCGTTTTGGTATTGATGATATTCCCAATACCTTATCCTTGTACGAATCTGATGGGACTGTCAACTTTGATAATGTGAGTACAATCAGTGCTTCTGATTATGCGATGTTCTTATCATACGCACAGCCGCTGAAAGTCAAAGAAGGGCAGCTATTGATTGGTGGGAACGTAAAAGTCATTCACCGCCTGATTGGTCCTTTTGCCCAATCGTGGGGGTTTGGCTTGGACGCCAGCTTACAATACCACAGAGGCTTATGGTCTTTTGCTGCGGTGGGCCGTGACTTAACATCTACTTTTAACGCCTGGAGTTTTGATTTTACCGATGACGAAAAAGAAACGCTCTCCCTCACCAATAATGAAGTTCCTATCAATAGTGTAGAGGTAACCAAACCCATGCTTATCTTAGGTATTGCCCGTCGTTTTAACCTCAACAAGGTGGGGCTTACACCTGAACTCGACTTGTTTATCTCTACCGATGGTAAGCGAAACGTACTGGTTTCAGCCGATCCTTTCAGCATTGATCCAGCATTAGGCATAGAAGCAGATTACCAACAGTTTATCTTTCTACGGGCCGGAGTGAATCAAATCCAGGAATTATCCGGGTTTACTGGATCATCAGCCTGGCAAGCACGTCCAAGTATGGGGGTAGGCTTCCGCCTCGGCACGATTCAATTGGATTACGCCTTTAGTGACCAGACCGGATTGGAGAACGGTTATTCCCATGTCATCTCCCTAATGGCCCATTTCAAGAAAATGAAAAAAGAATAAGCAGGTCCTTTTTCATTTTCTCGGATTTACCTGACACCTATCTCCTTTCGATCAAAAGGATTGAGGGCCGTACCTTTCACGATAGCCTCGGCTTCAATCCTGTATACGGATTTCACTTGATTGAAATACTTGGCTAAACGCACAACTCCGCCAGCTAAAGGATTTTTTCGGCCATAGTCTTCAATATCAGAACGAACGAGCTGGAATGGCAAAGTAAAGTCCATTTCCATGACCGTATCGATAGGTATGTCAATCTCTTGATAAATTTCTTTACGCCCCAATTCATATTCATCCGAAAGTTTATCCTTTCCTCGACCTCGAGTATATTTTTCAATAAAGACGATACGCACTCCCGTAACGGTCTGTTCGTTCATGGACCGAAATTGGATTTTACCTTCCACTTGTCCACTTGCCTCAGATACATCATTGGGTATAACTAACTCTAGTTTGACCCCTTCGATTCCGAGCCATTTTTTCATTTTTCCGATCATAGTGGCTGCATTATGTGTGTAAAAAGTACTGTATTTACAGTTAATCCCCACGTTTTTTCTATGAACAGCTTTTAAGCGACGATGGGGGCACTATACCATACGAGCATGCCAGCTTTCAGATAAGGGTTTTCTGAAATGTTGATCAAATTCCTGTTTGGTTTTTACCAAAGTATCAAAAACATAAGTACGGTCATTGATGTGCCCATTCCGATAGGCAACAGCAAAATCTGCACTGGAAACGGTATGCATATCCCCGTGCTGGTCTTCGTAAGTAAAATACATACGATCAAAAAAATCCAATCCGTAATTTGCTTGCAGGTTTTTCAAGAAATGAACAGAAGAATCGATGCTACAACCACTGGCTCCGGCCTGTGATTCATCGACAATAAGAACGACAAAGCGGTTTAAGAGCAGATCACCTGCTGCCCGTAAGGCCTGATTGTGGCTTACCCATTGCCTAACAAAAGACTGAATATGCTGGCGAATTTCTGTAACCAAGCTATCTGCCAAAGGTTCTTTACTCTGGTACACCCATACCCGTGCGCTTTCCGGTAATGCATGAATAGGAATAATTTGATCGATCATAGTCGGTTGTTATTTTCCAAAAAACACCTTGAGGCGGACCAGAGTTTTGGGTAGGCGCCTTAATTTATCTGATCGACGATCAGTTCGGCCAGATCGAGGACCATCACTTCATTTTCTTTATTTTTCCCAGTCACTCCATCCTGCATCATAGTCAAACAAAAAGGGCAATTGGCGGCGATGATGCCAGCTCCGGTTTCTAATGCTTCTTCAATTCTTTCCACATTTATCCGCTTGTTACCAGGTTCGTCTTCTTTGAACATCTGGGCACCACCCGCTCCACAGCACAGGCCATTAGTCTTACAGCGTTTCATCTCAACCAGATCCGCATCCAGTTCTTCCAGTACCTTACGAGGTGCCTCGTAAACGCCATTCACTCGCCCCAGGTAGCAACTATCATGATAAGTGATCTTTTTACCTTGAAAAGTACCTCCACCTTCCAATTTTAATCGTCCATCCTCAATGAGTTGTTGCAACAGTTCCGTATGATGAATCACATCGTAGTGGCCACCGAGTGTAGGATATTCATTTTTTAGGGAGTTAAAACAATGAGGGCAGGCGGTTACAATCTTTTTCACCTTATACATATTAAGGGTCTCAATATTTTGCAAGGCCTGCATTTGAAAAACGAACTCGTTACCTGCTCGGCGAGCGGGGTCGCCAGTACAGGATTCTTCATTCCCCAAAATGGCGAAATCTATTTCAGTAGCTTGCATGATTTTCACAAAGGCTTTAGTTACTTTTTGTGCCCGGGCATCAAAACTACCTGCACAACCAACCCAAAAAAGTATTTCTGGTTCTTTTCCTTCACTGGCCATTTGCGCCATAGTAGGTACGAGTGACTTTGACATGCTGTGTTATTTATGTATCGCGCAGTAGCGCATATATTCACTAATTACTTTCTGCTTGCTCGCTAACCATATCGGTAGCCCACTGGTCGCGGGGTGTTGGCATTGACCACACAGCCCCTGTATTTTCTAGGGCTGTAAACATGGGTAGCCAATCAGCAGGACCCGCCGATTCGGTCAGAATTTCGTAGCGGCGAAGTTTCAAAATAGGTTCTAATGGATTAATGAGTACCGGACATGCCTCCACACAGGCGTTACAAGTAGTACAAGCGTGAATTTCTTCGCGACTAATGTGGTCAAATAAGTTTGTTCCGTCATCAAAATTGTCCTTTGTCAGGGGTGCTTCAGGATTCGCTTTGTAGTTATCCAAGCCACTATCCAGTTTTTTTCCAATATCGGTGGCCCGATCCCGTATATCCATCAGGATTTTACGAGGGGATAGTTTCTTACCCGTTATATTCGCCGGACAAACCGACGTACACCGACCACATTCTGTACAAGAATACGCATCCATAACATTCTTCCAACTCAAGCCAAAAACATCGTTGGCACCAAATTCAGGCAGTTCCTCTTCCATGGCCATATCCGTTCCAGCATCATCGCCCCCAATACCCATCATGGATTTGACTTCATTCATGATGGCCGGCATATTCTCCATTTCACCTCTGGAAGTCGGACAAGCGAGTAAAAAATGCAGGTGCTTAGAATGAGGTAGATAATTCAAAAAGACAAGGACCATAAGAATGTGTAACCACCACCCTGCCCGCTCCAGAATCTGTAAGCTTTCAAAACTAAGTCCACCGAACAACATAGGTCCTAGCCAGCTACTAACTGCCAGATTACCTGTATTGGGGTAGTGGGCTGGGTCCAGATTATTTTGCTGAATCACTGTATCCGTCCCATTCATAGTAAAAATACCCACCAACAGGATAATCTCAAATAGAAGAATCAAATTGGCGTCCAGCGTTGGCCATCCTTTCATTTCCGGTTTCTTGAACCGTGGAATAGTCAGGGCATTTCTGCGTATCAGAAAAATAAAAGTTGCAATAAAGGCGCCTAGGGATAGTACCTCAATAAAACTAATAATGAAGGTATAAAAACCACCTAGCGAGGTAGCAAAAACCCGGTGCTGGCCCGTAAATCCGTCAATTAGAATTTCAATTAATTCAATCTGGGTGATCACAAAAGCAACGTACAGAATAAAATGCAGCACTGCTGGTATAGGGCGTTTGAACATCTTCTTTTGACCGAACGCGATTAGTAGCATGTTACGAAGACGCTGGGGCGCATTACCGGAGACATCTTCTTCACCGCCCAACAATATATTGCGCCGTATCTTCATGAACTGACGACCGGCCAAACCGAACCCCAGAATAGAAACCAACGCAAAAAGGATCTGCTGAATCATGCGATAATTTTTTAATTTGGAAGCAGGCACCAAAACTTTGTCTGCGAATTTTCGCTATTATAAGCATTTCGCTATAGGTAAACTAATCATTCTTCAGCAAAAAGATTAATTCACCATGATTCTAAATTACAAATGAGGAATTATGGTCTGCTTCAACTCAAATAACTATGATTATTCTTAACCAGCACCAAATTGAACAGAAAATCCATCGACTGGCTATTGAGATTCTAGAGAGCAACTACGGTGAAAATGAAATTATTCTTTTAGGTATCAATAATCGTGGATATAGGTTTGCTGAAATGCTTCTAGATCGTTTGCAATACATCTCGGATATCTCTCTTTCGCTCCACCATTTGACTATTAGCCCACAGAATCCGTTACAGGACCCTATCACGATTGATCGCCCCTTAAGCGAAATGAATGCGAAAACCGTAATGGTTATTGATGATGTTGCGAATACCGGACGTACGCTTTTTTATGCGTGCAAACCCTTAATGGATATTCTTCCCAAGCGGTTAGAGACTGTTGTTCTAGTTGATCGCAAACACAAGTCATTTCCAATCCGTGTGGATTACGTTGGTTTGAGTTTAGCTACCACCCTAAAAGAAGATATTGATGTACATATTCTCGAAGGAGAACAAGCTGTTTACTTACGATAAACGGCGAATGGATTACCATTCGCCGTTTATATGATTATTTTATTTCTTCTTTTTTTTCTTTTGCTGTTCCTGCAGTTTACGTTGTTCTTCGACTGCTTCTTCTAATCGTTTTCTGAAGTTGGACTTTTTCTTTGGTTTCTTGCGATAATCATCCATTTCCCGTTTGATCTTGGCCTGGTCGATGATATAGTTTTTAGTAACTAAAGTCTGCAGGATATTTGTCACATTGGAAAAAAGCAAGTACGCAGTCAGTCCACTGGCATAACTATTAAAGAATCCAAGGAAGAACAGCGGCATAATGTACTGCATGTACTTCATAGCCGGGTTGGCGTTCATATCCATATGTCGGCTATTGTAGTAGGTATAGATCAAAGTAGTTACTGCCCAAAGTACGGTGAACAGTGAAATATGAGAACCTATACCCAGAGGTACGGTGAACGGTAGCTGGAAGAACTCATCGTAGGAAGAAAGGTCATTTGCCCACCAGAAGCCTTCCTGTCTGAACTCAATTGAAGCCGGGAAGAACCTATACAAAGCAAACCAGATGGGCATTTGCAGCAGCAAAGGTAAGCAAGAACCCAGCGGGTTAACCCCAAATTCTCGGTACAACTTCATGGTTTCCATTTGTGCCTGTTGCTGATCGTCTTTATTCTTGGCGCGCACTTTTTCCATTTCTGGTTTGAGTGCACTCATCTTAGACTGGCTATATAGCATGCGGTACGTTAATGGGTAAAGTGCTAATTTCACTAAAAGGGTTAGTGCCAATATCACCCAACCTTTCCCACCAAAAATACCTGAAAGGAATCCAAAGATAGGCCTGATAATCCATCGGTTGATGGTTCCAAAAATATTCCATCCGAAAGGAACAATATCTTCAACGTTACTGCCCAAGTCACGCAGACGCTCAAACTTATTTGGTCCGATATAGTAAGTCATTCCAAACGACTCATCTGATTCTCGTGTGTAGGGAATACGCAGGGTTGTTGTAAGTTTTTTGAGCTCTTCGTCGGTATCCTCCATATTGGCAGTGGACATTTCGCCACCCATGAATGTTTCATCTGCAATCAGCGTACTGTTAAAGAACTGATTGGAATTGGAGACCCATTTTAGGGATTCACCATCCAAAGACTTGGTGTCGTTACCTGTTTTTGCACAATGGCGCGCGCGATCATCAGGCTTTTTGAAATACGTGGTCGCATAGGTGCGTTCCACTCGATCGTTCTTTTCGATTTTATCCAAAAAATTGATCCATTCTAACTCGATCGCATCCGCAGTAGCAGCCAGTACACTATTGAGGCCTACCAACCGAACATTATATTGCATATGATAGGAATCCGGATCAAGAGTATAGCGCTGCTCAAAGTACCGACCTTCACCGGCACTGGCACGAAACACAAGGGCATCACCATCCGTAGAAGGCGCAAAGAATAAGTCGGAAGAATTCACGCCACCCGTCGGCAGACCCGCAATAGGAAAGAAATAGTTGAACTGATTTTCTTCATTATTCATCAGGTACAATGGCACCTTGATATCTTTCCGATTTTCGTCTTTTTCAATTTTAAAGTAATCCTTTAATAGGGCTTCTTTGATGCGGCCACCCTTACTGGTAAATGTAATTTTTATGAATTCATTCTCCAGAACCCGCTCGGTTTCTGTGCCTGTACCCGCCGGTGCGAAAGGTCCAAAAGCATCCTGCAAACGCTCATCACTAAACGTATCTGCAGGACCATCCTGATCGAGAGAAGCAATTGGTGTATTGGTTGATTCTGCATTTGCAGCAGCTATAGAATCGGCAACGCGTGCTTCCACCTGCTGAATAGAATCCTGCAAACGCTTTTGCGCTTCTATTTGCTCTGCAGAGGGACGCGTTAAATACTGCCAAACAAAAAACAGCGCAAAAATCAGGGTAATTCCTATAATAGAATTTCTGTCCATCCTCGTTTTTTTTAACTAAATAGCTTATGAGGCTCTTACGTAACACCAATAAAGCTATACCTAACGGAGCCTTTCTAAAGCAGGGCAAAGGTACAATTTTACACCTCGATATGTAATTTAAAAGGTAAATCTTTCCATTAGTTCGATAAGAATCTCTTAATTAAGACCAATCCGTATTCATAAAAGACAGAACGCGCGACTCAAACGACTTAATAAAATCTGGAACCAGTAAACGGTAGCTTTATTCCTGAAGATCAATCATCTGGTTCCGAGTGTCGACTAATGCTTTACCAGGATATGCAGCCAGTGCTTTTTCCAAACAATCCATCGCCTTTTCTAGGTCATCCAAACAAAGAACATAGGCAATACGTACCTCATCTGTTCCACGGTCAGCAGAGGCATAAAATCCAGTACCTGGCGATAACATAACCGTACTACCACGGTAATTAAAAGATTCCAGTAACCATCGGCAGAAATGCTCAGCGCTTTCTACCGGAAACTTAGCGAAGCAATAGAATGCGCCCCCAGGCTTGTAATTGACTACCCCGGGCATAGCTTTCAATCGGTTGTAAACCAGCATCCGGCGACGGTCGTATTCTTCCTTGACTGCAGTCAGATACCCTTCTTCCTGATCTAGAATAGCTTCAGCAAAAAGCTGCCCCAAGCCCGGGGCGCTAATGCGTACTTTAGCATACCGGGTAATAGCTTCCTTTAAATTGGGATTGCGCGTCACTAATGCACCGATCCTGGCACCACAAGCACTATATCGTTTCGAGACAGAGTCGATAACGACGACATGATCATCGACTCCTTCCAATGACAAGCTGGAGTAAAAGGTATTATCATCATAGCAGAACTCACGATATACCTCATCAACAAACAAAAATAAATCATGCGCAATGACCAATTGGCGCAAAGCTTCCAAGTCTTCTTTACGATAAAAACTACCCGTAGGATTACTGGGATTCGTAATAAAGATGGCTTTGGTTCTGGCATTTATTTTTTGCTCAAATTCTGTAATGGAAGGCAGTGGAAACCCGTCCTCTATCCTACTGGTAACGGGTTGAATCGTTACACCTGCCATGGAGCAGAATCCATTATAATTGGCGTAAAAAGGTTCAGGAATAATCATTTCGTCACCCGGATTAAGGGTGGCAAATAACAAGAACTGAATGGCTTCGCTAGCGCCTGTAGTCACTATGATGTCTTGCGGTTTCACCCGCATCTGATATTGATCGTAGTATGTTGCCAACTTTTGACGGTACGATAAATTACCTATAGCCGGCGTATAGGCTAATATTTTTCCCTGATGCTTACGCAGAGCATCCCAGGCTGCTGACGGACTATGAATATCTGGTTGTCCTATATTCAAGTGATACACATGCGTACCGTTTCTCTTTGCCGCATCCGCGAAAGGTACCAGCTTGCGGAAAGGGGAAAGAGGTACATTAGCGGAACGCTGGGATATGCTCGGCATAAGGCTATTGTTTTTGTTGCTTGGATAAAATGACTTCAAATATATCAGAGAACGCAATCAGTTGCAATCGTTCAGTTCCAATCAATTTTGAAAAGTAGATACATCTACAGCATCCAAGCTGGTAAATACGGATTCCGGTACGTTGGTATATACCCCAATATTCTCCAATTTGGCCCGTCCGCGGTTACCTGATAATTGTATGGAGCCATAGGGCTGATAGTCGATCCAAGGTGTGCTCATTGCGGGGACAGTATCGGTTGCATTTCGGTAATAGTCCCATTGCACCACTTGGTGGCTGGCGGGGTCGACATATACGTGGTATTTGTTTTGGGGCGTACGGCCCACCCCTTCGAAAGTTAAGGACAACACATCCGCATTGGTGCCTTGGAGGGTCATATCCTGATCCACATAGGTAAGTGTAACTCCTGAATCTTTCAACTTAAAAGGCATTACTAACCAATAGGAATCATTGATCCATATACTGAGGGCATTTTCCAGCAAAGAGTCTCGCAATGCTTCATCATAGATTGGCTCTCCTTTTTGTTGTACTAAACCTGTCTGATTATTCATATCGAGGATATAAACAGTGGAATCACCAACAAAATCGATTCTTACCCGATTTTGTTGTTTATCCCACAGCAGGGTTCTTCGACCAAAGAATGTCCAACGTATATATCGGGTTTCATCCCAAGCTTGGCGTCCGCCCATTGCCTCCATAACCTGATCAGCTATAGCTATTGCGTTTTCATCCGAAGCCTCCAGATTGAACCCTTCTGATGGTGGATTTACTTCGGTGAGCGTTTTGGTATTCTGACAACTGGTTAAAGATGCTAGCAGCAAAAAAATGATAAACAAGCGATTCATAGCAGGTAATTTTGTTTTGATGACGGAAAAACAAGAGAACCCTGATCATGTTCACTTAAATGAATATTACTTATTTGCATGCGATTTATCGAGGTAAATGCAGGAATACCCTGCACCGGATATAATCCAGTGCAGGGCATCTTTGGCTTCTGCTGTACCATGAAAAAGGTGGTACTCCAGGTATTTACCGTTTATTCTCTGCCGCCCTGAAGTTCATCCTGATACTTTTTAAGCGCATCCCAATCCGCATTCATAGCCAGTTTAGCCTGTTTGGGCCAAGTATTAGGCTGTGCCAGTCGGAATCGGGAACCACTATCTGTCAGAATGGTCTGTAATGATTCGACTGAAGCTTCGGATAAATCCGACCAGGTTATTATACCGGCTGCTTTCAATAGCTTTTCTATTTTCGGTCCAATCCCTTCAATAATTTTGAGGTCATTAGGGTCCTGGTTGAAACCTAATTTTTTCAGTGCCAAGGTTTCGAGTTTGGCGGCTGTTGCTGCGCCTTTATCGGATGATTTTCCACCATCCAATTGTTTTTGGAGTGCAATCAGTTCATCCCATTTCCCTGCACTTGCCAGTGCTGCTTGCTGCGGCCAAGAGTCGGGATTCATCATTTTCAATTTTTTCTCAGCTAGTAATTCTCGTAATTCTGCAACCTCCATGGATGCCAGTTTCTCCCAACTGGTTATCCCATTTTCATTTAGGATCTGATTGACTTTTGGTCCAATCCCCTCAATGACCTGGAAATCATTGGCTGCGAAGAGGTTGCCGTAATCCAAGGTCGAGACGGCACGTCCTTTACCTACATCAGCGACGGATTGATCGAAGGCGATCCGATCTATTTTGACGGGTGTATCTCCATCACCACTATTCAATTTGCCACCATCAAGCTTTCTTTGCAGATCAGCCAGTTCGTTCCACTTTGCGTCTCTGGCCAAAGCGGCTTGATCTGGCCAGGTCGTAGGATCGTGCATACTCAGTTTTTCTGCACCGAGGTGTGCTTTCAACTCGCCCAAGGAGGTTTCAGCTAATCGCATCCAGTTGGGGATACTTTTGGCTTTTAGCATCGCTTCGATTTTAGGGCCTATACCTTCGATTACTTGCAGGTTATCAGGAGAAAGTACAGCGCTATACTCCTGGGTTCTCAATACGCGTAATTCTTCTTCTGTATGGTCTTCCAGAGACCCTGTGGCTAGCAAGTGTTTTTCAGCTACTTGTTTATGCTCTGGAGTATTCATAGCAACCATGCGTTCGCGAAGACCAGCAATCTCAGCTTCTGCTTTTACACTTTGCTCCTTTAGGGCAATAATCTTTTTGTCAGCTTCTTCCAGCTGATATTTGAGGCTGGCATCGTCGGTTTCCAACGTTGTTAGTTGCTCTCTGAGTCTTTTGTTTTCATCTTTCAACAACTTTTCCTGGTCTCGATTTCCACCACCCGCTAAATGGCGGAATAAATAACCTAATAGGAAAGGTAAAATAGCTGCTACTAATAATGGCCAAAGACAAGCCCAATTGATGGCAAGGATAATATACATAGTCATGATTAGTTAGTCGTGGTTGAATCATTTGCAATTAACCGCACTTCAACGCGACGGTTATTGTGGCGTCCAGCTTCACTGTCGTTAGAATCAATAGGATCAGTAAGTCCCATAGACTGGGCGGTAATTTGGGTCGGAGGCACCCCTTTTGCGACCAAAAGGGCCTGAATGGCTAAAGCGCGGTCCATACCTAAATTCAGATTAAAAGGCGCTGAGCCGACATTATCGGTATGACCGGTTAGTCGTATGGCTTCTCCCGATTCAATAACCCGGGTCGCCAACTGATCGATATAGGTATCTACATCAGCGTCGTAATCTTTTTGGGTTGAACCAAAAGGAAAGCGAATCAGTATGCGATCAGCAAGTTCTTCTACCGTTTTTTCGATAAGCTTGTCCACATTTCGCCAAGAAAATTCCGATGCTTCGAAATAGGTTTGGGAAGCAGGTGGTTGCCCATCCATTCGACGCGAGCGTATGTCGACACGTTCTTTTGGGATATCTCCAAAAAATCTTTTCCGGATGTTATCCGCACGGGCAAAGCCCATAGTTTCGTAGCCTTCGGGAGGTTTTTCGTCGGTATAATAAAAACCTGTAATCTCAAGAACATTATTCCCTTTATTGCCGCTTTGGATAGAAGCAATCAGGGAATCCGCTCCTGGGCCTGTAAAGAGAACAGCCATGTCCTGGCGAAAGCCAATGGGGAAGGTATTTCGTGTTTCAACGGCTGTACTATCATCGGACATAGGTACAACCCCACTCCCGCAACAATTTGCTTGATGGATGGGGTAATACCACCACACGAATAAAACACAGAACAACACCCATGTCAATAGTACCAACCAGCGCATTGAGGTCATACTTTAAAAGGGTTGTAGGTGAGAACACCTTGGTTATAGAATGCATTTATTTTGTAAGCCTATCATCAGCTGGAACATACCAGATCGCGTAATGCTCCAGAATAAACCGTAGTCCAAAATTCGCTGGGGTTAGAGGGATTTTCGATTGTGCTAGTTAGGAAAATACGAAAAGTTTCTCATTTTTCAAGTTTGAATATAAACCCATGAAACTTTCATTGAGTCAATTTCATTATATTTGCAATCGCAAAAAAATCGCCAACGTAAAACAGTAACTTACATGTTCGACAGTTTAAGTGATCGTTTAGAAGGAGCCTTTAAGGTGCTGTCAGGAGAGAATAAGCTTACGGAGCTCAACATCGCGCAATCGGTAAAAGAAATTCGCCGGGCGCTGGTTGCAGCTGATGTAAACTATAAAATAGCCAAAGAATTTACCGATAAGGTAAAGGATAAGGCGCTCGGTCAGGAGAATGTGCTTAAGTCGGTAAAACCAGGCCAGCTGATGGTTAAGATCGTTCAGGATGAACTGGCCGAACTGATGGGTGGAACCGCGGAAGGTATCGACTTAGGTGGTAGCCCAACGGTTATTCTGATTGCCGGATTACAAGGTTCTGGTAAAACTACATTCAGCGGTAAGTTGGCTAAATTCCTGAAAGAAAAGAAAAAAAAGAAACCACTCCTAGTAGCTTGTGATGTGTATCGCCCTGCTGCTATCAATCAGATAAGCGTCCTGGGGGAACAAATTGATGTACCCGTCTATAAAGATGAGGAAAATAAGGACCCCGTATCGATTGCGCTCAAAGGTATTGCCCAAGCAATGGATACCAGCCGGGATGTCGTGATCGTCGATACGGCTGGGCGGCTCGCTATTGATGAAGAGATGATGACCGAAATCGCCAACATCAAAGAAGCTATCCAACCTAACGAGACACTTTTTGTAGTGGATTCCATGACCGGGCAGGATGCCGTAAATACAGCCGCCGCCTTTAATGCGCAAATCAATTACAATGGGGTGGTATTAACCAAGCTAGATGGCGATACTCGTGGTGGAGCAGCACTATCCATCAAATACACAGTCGGTAAGCCCATCAAATTTGTTAGTACTGGCGAAAAGCTAGATACCCTTGATGTTATTTATCCCGAAAGG